>NZ_QQPQ01000020.1 GCF_003346715.1 Oceanispirochaeta sp. M1 | reverse complement strand
ATTCCGGGAAAACCCACATGAATTTTGCTTTTCCCAAGAAGCATTTTGATGCGATTGGTTTGTATTCGTTTGTTGACAATTTGTTGTTGTATCGTAACGGTCTACGAACCGCCGTGGTACGGAACCGAATGCCCGGTGGTGTGAGAGGACGGAGGGCGTGAGCCCTCCTCCTACTCGATTAAAGCAGAGACGCACTTTATTTCCAGAATTAAAGGGATATTATAAATAAAAAAAGGAATACGTGGAAGTACTCCTTTTGATAGGCGTTGAGGGACTTGAACCCCCGACATCCTGCTTGTAAGGCAGGCGCTCTCCCAACTGAGCTAAACACCCGAAAAATAATAATAAAAAATGGGCGTTGAGGGACTTGAACCCCCGACATCCTGCTTGTAAGGCAGGCGCTCTCCCAACTGAGCTAAACACCCGAAAAATAATAATAAAAAAATGGGCGTTGAGGGACTTGAACCCCCGACATCCTGCTTGTAAGGCAGGCGCTCTCCCAACTGAGCTAAACACCCGTCAACCATCTTTTTAACGTTTGGCAATTTATCATAATGACTTTGTCAGGTCAATAGATTCCTGCAAAAAAAGATAATAAGATTGATCTGCTTAAAACTCTTCGATAAGCAGGACTTCTTCCTTTTTTATATCAAGATCAAAAAGATAGATTTTCCTTCGTTCCTTTGTAAATGCCACCATATCGCAAATTTTAAATACTCCCTGAATCATTACTTCTCTACTCTC
The DNA here is from genome assembly GCF_003346715.1 of Oceanispirochaeta sp. M1. NCBI lineage: Bacteria > Pseudomonadati > Spirochaetota > Spirochaetia > Spirochaetales > Spirochaetaceae > Oceanispirochaeta > Oceanispirochaeta sp. M1. The sequence continues at coordinate 106,574 of NZ_QQPQ01000020.1, read as the reverse complement.
CAGAGGCATAAGTACTTCCCCTTCCAGTATCTCCTGACGTTCTGAAGAACTCTGATCTATCAGGTATATCTCTGTAAGTTCCTGATCTGTCTCATTCTGAAGAACTATTATCATACTGTTAAGAACACTGTAATGATCCGTATCATAGAAAACCATAAAGTCTGCTTCCAGAGGAGTCTTCAGAACTTTTGTGAATTTTTTATCATCCGGACCAAGAAGATGTATTTTGTATGATTTTCCCTCTTCCAGAGGGAGAGGGAGTGTACGGCTTTCCGAAGGAAGGAGAACACCTTCTGTGAGATAATTATCCTCAAGAACGGTTCCGTCACTCTCAAGATAGATACGGAAGACAGGTGAATTGGTATAGTTGAATATCTCCATATCCACCAGCCCCCTTGGTTCAAAGGAGTCTTCGTTTACAAGTTCTGGTGGATCTGAAAAATGATCATCCCTGCTGAAAGGCTGAGCACCGTATACGGCATCGGGATCCGTTAAATCAGAATAAGCGTCAGGGAACTCAATATAATGTTCAGGTAGTATATAGACTATGCTGTTCTGCTCAATGGCTACATTTTCGATAATGTAGCTTTCCTGTGAAATACCGTAGAAATAAAAGCTGCAAAAAAGGATTTCATCGGGACAGTAAATATGAATATTATGCCGGGCTCCAGGTTCAAGACCGAGAACACCGAAATTATGGTAATAACTGTTTCCCTCGTCTTCTGTCTCAATAAATATTTCCTGAAATATTATCTCACCCTTGTTGATGATCGAAAAATCAAGAGATGAAAGCCCCATGGGTATGAGGAGCATGAGTAAGAAGATGTAAATCAGCAGTTTTCGAGAGATATACATGCCCTCTTTTTAATTAATCGAAAGGCCCCATAATTTGGGGCCTTATAAAACATCAGCCCGGAGGCCAGCTCATTTTTCTGTCGCCCAATATATGGGCATGAAGATACTCAACGGTCTGCTGACCATCTTCACCACAGTTCAGAACAATACGGTATCCATTCTTATCAAGCTCCAGAATAGTAGCTACTTTAGATACTGCCTTGAAAAAAAGACCTGTTTTGCAGGCATCGCTGTCCTGTAGAGCAGTAAAATCTTTCACTTTTACCTTAGGAACAACCAGTACATGAACCGGTGCCTGAGGATTGATGTCCCGGAATGCCAGAACATGTTCATCCTCATAAACCTTGTCAGAGGGTAGTTCTCCGGCAATTATTTTGTCAAAAATTGTTTCTTCTTCCATAGAGAGTGACCTCCGAATTAAAGCATATTTGTTGAAAATAATAGCCTGTATCCCGAAGGCCGTCCACCCTTTATGAACATTTACTCCAGCCGCACTCAGGACATGTCACACAACCATCACGGAAAATGAGCTTTCCTTCACATTCAGCACATTTATTTTCGCCGGCAATAACCTCTTCTCCATCAATAATATAGCGTTTAAGGACCCTGGACAGAGCTCTTTCAAAGTCTTCAAAGTTGGTATCTTTATTCAACTGGTCGATAATAAACTGCAGAGGAGTTCCGTGGCGGAGTGCCATTGAAAGAAATCTGGACAGTGATCCATTGGGAGAATCAAAGGTTCTGGTGAAGTCTTTGATTGTAGCCTCTACAGGACCGGATTCAACATGCAGATCATATCGGCCTTTTCCAGCCTTTTTGACCAGACCGCCAGAATATTTTTTAAGATCAATATGATTTTCCGGATCATCAATGGCAAACACTTCATAAAGACTCCCGTTCAGAATCCCTACCAGAATAATATATTTCTGCCCCTTCACTTTTATCTGATGAATCTCACAGGGCAGTTCCGAAGGACGCTCTGGTCCCAGAACTCTTTTTATTGTCTGATTATCTTTCTTCTCGGAGTATTCCAGTATACCTTTCATACTTCCATCGGGATTAAAGGTGGTAAAACCCTTCAGCCCCTGCTTGTATGCATACATATAGAGGTCTTTATACTCTTCAAATGTAGTCCCGGGGGGAAGGTTCAGTGTTTTTGAGATGCTGTGGTCAATATATTTCTGGAATACCGCCTGCATATCTACAGCTCTTCTGGGATCAATATCGACGGTTGTCACAAAATAATCAGGAGCATCTGCTACGGCAATATCTTCATCCTGAAGAGCAAGATACTCCATCCAGGAATAATCATAGACTGTTTCAGATCTTGTTTCATCATCCACACCGGTACGTACATTTCTATCGTACTGCAGGGCAAACATCGGTTCGATCCCTGAAGAGCAGTTCTGGCCTACAGAGAGTGAGGTAGTTCCTGTGGGAGCCACTGTATTGAGCTGTATGTTTCGCATACCGTTCTTTTCAATTTTCTTTCTGATATCCGCAGGAAGTTCTTTAATGAAATTTGCTTTAATCAGTTTTTGAATATCGCAGGCAGGAAAAGGCCCTTTCTCAGCAGCCAGATCAGCACTGGCACTATAGGAATTATCTCTCAGGGCCTTAGCGATTTTCTCACCCAGTTTAAGGGATTCATCACTTCCGTATTTGGTTTTCATCATGGCGAATGTATTGCCCAGAGCGGTAAACCCGAGTCCTATACGTCTCCACTGTTTTGAAAATTTTTCAATTTTATCCAGAGGATAATCTGTTTTATCAAGAACATTATCCAGAAAGCGAATACCAAGACGAACAGTCTTTTCAAATTCGGGAAAATCAAATTCAGCCTTGTCTGTAAAAGGTTCTTTAACGAACTTGGAGAGATTTATGGCAGACAGACAACAAAGTGAATAAGGAGGCATAACAAGTTCACCACAGGGATTCACACGGTCCATTTTAAATGCCCAGTAACCATTGTTATATTTTTCAATAAGATCCTGGTTGAAAATTCCCGGCTCATTATGAATAAAAGAGTTGCGCGAAACCAGATCGTTGAGATAACGGGCCTTTACGGTTTTGTAAACAATACCATTAAAAACCAGATCCCAGTCTGCGTCATCTTCAACGGCCTTGATAAAGGCATCAGTGATTTTGACTGAAATGTTAAACTGTGTCAGTTCCTTGTTATGATCACCCTGTTTTACAGTGATAAACTCCTCGATATCGGGATGGGATATATCAAGAAGAGCAATATGTGCTGATCTTCTATGACCCCCGGTAATTATGGTTTTAGCTGACTGATCAAAAATCCGCAGGAAGGATATTACTCCAGATGCCTGCCCGCCTTTGGAAAGAGCTGTGCTTTTAGGACGTAGTTTGGAGATATCAAAACCGACCCCTCCACCCATCTTACTGATCATTGCATCTTCTTTGAGTGAGTCGTAAATACCTTCCATGGAGTCTTCAACATCAATAGTGAAGCAGTTGTTATAGTTTTTCATGGGGCTTTCAGGCCGTGCATTTGCCAGGATACGACCGGCGGGAATCAATTTACCGCTAGTGAGCTGTTCAAAGATTTCCTCTTCAATTTTTTTCTTCTTATCCGCTTTTTCTGTTGATGCAATTTCCTTGGAAATACCTTTAAATACTTCTTCCGGTGTTTTTTCACCATGAAGCATATATTTCGCCTTAAATATCTCTTCACTCAATTTCTGATTCCACTTGAATTCGCTCATTAACCTTCTCCTGACATATATATGCTTGTTCGTTTTGATATCTTTTATTAAGTTATACAGCGCTGTTCCTGAAAAAGACTGTGCTGTTGTTTACAAATATATAATGCATAGAAGCGTTAATGACAAGGCATGTACACCACATATTGTGTGATATTTGATCAAAAGTGCAAAAGACTACTATTCGAGTGTTTAATAATATTTCTTCTTTTTAGATATTACGATTGATACCGGAGAGGGCTTTATGATAAAATCACGCGGAATTTGACAGGAGTAATGATATGTCCAGCCAGAAAATAAGAAATATCGGTATTATGGCCCACATTGATGCCGGAAAAACGACAACTACAGAAAGAGTCCTCTATTATACAGGTAAAAGCCATAGAATCGGTGAGGTGGACGATGGAAGCGCCACCATGGACTGGATGGAACAGGAACAGAACCGCGGTATAACAATCGTCTCTGCGGCAACCACATGTTTCTGGAAAGATCATCAGATCAATATTATCGATACTCCGGGTCATGTAGACTTTACCGCTGAGGTTGAGCGTTCGCTACGCGTCCTTGACGGTGCAGTGGCAGTGTTCTGTGCTGTAGGCGGTGTGGAGCCCCAGTCTGAAACAGTATGGCATCAGGCCGATAAATATAAGGTTCCCAGAATCGGTTTTATCAACAAGATGGACCGCATCGGAGCCGATTACTTTGAAGTAGTCAAGGAGATAGAGGAGAAGCTTAAAGCCTCTCCCCTTCCTGTTCAATTCCCCATCGGAGCAGAATCCGATTATGAGGGAAATATTGATGTAATTCAGATGAAAGAGATTCACTGGAATACAGCTGACAACGGTACGACTTTTGAAACCAGAGAGATCCGGCAGGAACTTCTGGGGCTTGCCGAAAAGTGGCGGGAAAACCTGATTGATAAACTTTCTGCATTTTCTGATGAAATGACAGAGCTTTATCTCGAGGGTGAAGATATTCCAGAAGAACTGATTCATTCAGTAATGAGAACAGAAACAATAAGTCAGAATATTCTTCCCATATTTGTTGGCTCCTCACTGAAGAACAAGGGTGTTCAACCCGTTCTTGATGCGGTGCTCTCCTATCTTCCAGCTCCTGAAGATCTACAGGACATTGAAGCGATATCAGTTAAGAAAGAAGAGCCGGTAACACTGAAACGTAGTATAAATGAAAAACCTTCGGGGCTGATCTTTAAGATTCAGCAGGACAAGGAAGCCGGACCCCTATGCTTTATAAGGGTCTACTCAGGAGAATTTAAATCCGGAACTCCTGTTATGAATGCCAATAAGAGAAAAAGGGAGAGGATCAACCGTCTCCTTAGAATGCATTCAAATCATCCAGAACAGATAAGCTCTGTTGCCGCAGGTGATATCGCCGTTATCGTAGGTTTGAAAATGGCACAGACAGGAGATACCATCTGCAGTGAAGGTTATCCAGTGATTCTTGAAAACGTGGATTTCCCTGAGCCTGTTATCTCTGTGGCCATTGAGCCAAAGACAATGAGTGACCAGGATAAACTACGGGGTGTTCTGGATACTCTCCAGAAGGAAGACCCTACATTCAAAGTAAAAGAGAATGATGAAACAGGACAGCTGATCATTTCAGGAATGGGTGAACTTCATCTGGATGTTCTGGTTACAAGAATTACCAATGACTACAAAGTTGAAGCCAATGTGGGTAAACCACAGGTTTCCTACCGTGAATCTGTGACAGAAACAGTATCTCACAATGAATTATTCAGCAAAGTCCTTGCAGGGAAGGAAAATCAGGCAAATATAACTCTTAAGGTTGAATCTCTTAAGAGAGGCTCAGGTAATAAGTTCACAAATGAAGTTCCCAAGAACAAGCTTCCCAAGGCAATGGTAGCTGCCGTTGAACGAGGTGTACTTAATGCAATGCAGTCGGGAACACTTATGGGTTATGCCACTATTGATATGGGTGTCACACTGACTGCAGCCGTTTATGATGAACTAAATTCAAGTGAACTGGCTTTTGAGACAGCCGGGGCTCTTGGATTTGACAATGCATGCCGTAAGGCCTCTCCAGTACTTCTGGAGCCGGTTATGGAAGTTGATGTTATGTGTCCACCAGAGTATGTGGGGGATGTCATCAGCCAGCTTACACAACGGGGAGGAATGGTCAGTTCAATGGAATCCAGACCGGCATTTGAGCTTGTAAAAGCCCAGGCTCCCATGGTTAAAATGTTTGGATATACGACCTCATTACGGAGTCAGACACAGGGAAGAGGAACATTCTCTATGGAATTTTCCCATTTTTCTGCAAAAATTGATTGATTTAATACAAAAATAACAGTTTTTAAAACAAACTGCTGCTGTAAAAGAGTTTAATAACAAATTTTCAGCAGCAGTTTCTTTTTTATCTCCTCATTACAGCTCTAAAAGCACAGAAAAGATTCAAATAACATTTGACGGCCCTTGATTACGGGATCTATGATAAAAGTATCATTATCCGAATTAAGGAGGACTAAGGTGGCTTTTACAACCGATACCATCAGAAACATTGCAGTTTGCGGGCACGGTGACACCGGTAAGACGACTCTGGTTGAACAGATTCTATTCAATGCCGGTGTAATTGCTAAAGCGGAGACAGTAGATTCAGGTCGTACTGTCAGTGATTTTACAGAAGAAGAAATTGAAAAAAAGATTTCTATTCATACTTCCCTAACCAATGTTATTTGGAAAGATACAAAAATCAACATCTTTGATACTCCCGGTGCTTCTGACTTTGTAGGAGAGGTCGTCTCTTCTTTCAGAGCCGCAGAATCGGCAGTTATGCTCATAGGAGCCAGATCAGGTGTACAGATTGAAACCGTAAAATTATGGCGACGTCTGAATGCCCGTGATATGCCGAGAATTGCGTTTGTAAATAAAATGGAAAAAACAAGAGCCGATTTTTATAAGGTTCTTGATGATTTGAAGGAATTTAAGATTACGGCAATTCCACTGACTATCCCCATGGGACAGGCTGAAGATTATCAGGGTGTTATTAACCTGATGACCATGAAAGCCTACAAGAAAGACGGGGGCGGAAAAGAAGAGAATGCCATTGATATTCCTGAAGAATATAAGGAAATTGCAGAAGAATATCATCTGAAGATGATTGAAATGGCCGCTGAAGGTGATGATGGTCTGACTGAAAAATACTTTGATGAAGGAACTCTCTCAATAGAAGATGCGATCAAGGGACTCCGTGAGGGGCTGTTTTATAACAGATTTGTTCCGGTATTTTGCGGAAGTGCTGTTTATAATTCAGGAATAACCCCCATGATGGACTTTATCGCCATGGAATCACCGGCTCCCGGCCGTGTGGAAGAACCCTGTATCAGCGGTGAGAAATCAAAGATGGTCTCCATTGAAGGCAGTACATCCGGTGTTATTTTCAAGACTATGATTGATAAGTTTGCCGGTAAAATGTCCTATGTTAAGGTTATTACCGGAAAACTGACTTCAGGTTCAGATATTTATAATGCACGAGAGGAGAAAAAAGAGAGAATCAATAAACTCTTCCTCTGTGAAGGCAAAGATCTTAAAGAGACAAATGAAGTACATGCCGGTGATATTGCCGTTCTGACTAAAATTGAATCTCTTCAGACTAATGACAGTATCTGTGCATCAGATGATATCATTCATTACAAATCATTGTCCCTTCCCCACCCTGTATACAGCCTGGCAATCAATGCAGAGAATCAGAAAGAGGAAGACAAGATGTCTGCACAGCTGCATAAAGTGGCAGAAGAAGACCTTACTTTCACTATCAAATATAACGAAGAGACTAAAGAAACTGTAATTTCCGGTATGGGTGAACTACATATAAACATCATTCTTGAAAAACTTCTTAAGAACTTCAAGATCAATGTAAACAGAAGAACACCCAGGGTTCCCTACAGAGAAACCATCACGGGATCTTCCGATGCTGAATACACTCATAAGAAACAGTCCGGCGGTCATGGTCAGTACGGTAAAGTCTGCATCAGGATCAAACCACTTGAACGTGGAAAACACTTTGAGCTGAGCAACGATATCAAGGGAGGATCTATCAGTAAGGGTTATATGCCCGGCATTGAGAAAGGTCTACTTGAGAGTATGGATGAAGGCTTCCTTGCGGGTTACCCTCTTATGGATATAGCTGTATCCGTATATGACGGAAAAGAGCATCCTGTAGATTCATCTGAAATGGCTTTTAAACTGGCAGCAAAACATGCCCTGAAGGAAGCTGTTGAAAAGGCAAAACCAACCCTGCTTGAACCTGTTATGAATCTGACCGTCTTTATTGAAGATCAGTATATGGGTGATGTACTTTCCGATCTTTCTACAAAGAGAGGCCGGGTACAGGACCAGCAGCCTGTAGGCGGAGGAATTCAGTCAATTCAGGCTCAGGTTCCACAGGGAGAACTGATGCGTTACAGTATCGATCTGAAATCAATGACCTCCGGTACAGGAGCATTTGAGGTTGAGTTCAGTCATTATGATTCTGTGGGAGGAAAGATTGCACAGGATATTATAAAATCTTCTCACCCAATGTAATTCTGGAATAAAAGTTTAATTATTACGGTCGGGAATCTTCATGATTTCCGGCCGTATTTTTTTTCAAGAAGTGTTTCCATGCCCTCTACGGCATAACCTCTCTCCAGAATAATATTATCTAAAAGATCAGGCAGCATAAATGCGGTGCTCTCCAGCTCATGCAGTAGAAGAACACCTCCGTTTTCCTGTTCAGAAAAAAGAGTTTCCATCCTCTCAAAAAGAGTCTCTTTGTTCCAGTAACCCGTCTCTTTATAGGCGTAGTCGTAACTGTCAAACTGCAGTGATATAAGATACTGCTTTTCAGATATAAGCCAATTATCCAGATCTTCCGTACGTCCGGGTTCCGCATAGGGAGGACGCACCAGTATCAGAGGATATACGAAATCCAGCAGATTGTTCATGCTTTCCTGAGTGAGAATAAATTCACTTGCTATATCATCCTGATCATGTTCTCCGTCTGAATACAGACCCTTAGCCAGGTTATGGTGACTGTAGCTGTGATTACCGATCAGATGACCCTCATTTATCATTCTGAAAATTATTCTGCGGAGTTCGTTTTTTTCAGCAGGATTAGAGTATTCCAGATTTTTACCATTTATAAAAAATACTGCCTTGAGATTTCTCTCCATAAGAATATCTAGAATAGTGTCGCTGACAGTTTCTGAATTCAGGGGAGACATATTCGGACCGTCATCAAAACTCAGATATACTGTGGAAGCAAAATCCTGTTCTCTCCAGAAAACTCCATGAAGTTTTTGATCTGAATAATCAAGATTGAGAATGGAAATTACTTTTCTGAGATCTGGATCCGGCTTTTTGGAAACAATGGTATTAAGAACTTCGGGGGTCTCGGATTCTACTGTCTGTTCAACCGCTATTCCCGAAGGGGCAGTACTGCAGTAAACAAAGAGGAAACCGGAAATAATTACAAAGACCGAAATACTTATGGATTTGTTATGTCTGATAATAAAGGAGAGAAAATTATAATTATGTCTCTTTTTATTTACTTTCCCCGGAGCTGAAGGCTTAATTTTAAACCCAAATGAGCCTCCGGGGTATATTTTATGATTTATCTTTGCCATCTTCTCCCATAATAACGGGAGAAGAGAAATCATCCTAGTCTCTATTCTCTACTTTCCAGAGCTGAATATGGCATTCGAGGGCTTACATTCTTATAAGCAGGACGAATGATTCTTCCTCCGCTGACAATTTCTTCAACCCTGTGTGCACACCATCCGGGAATACGGGCGATGGCAAAAATAGGAGTATAAAGATCTTCGGGGATATTCAGAATGCTGTAAACAAAGCCTGAATAGAAATCCACGTTGGCACAGAGGGGTTTATCATTATTTTTGATCTTCTGGAATATTCCGGGAGTCAGGCGTTCAATGATTTCATAAAGAGTAAACTCATCCATTCTGCCGGCTTCCTCAGCAAGCTCTCTGGCCTTTTCCTTAAGAACTTCCGCCCTGGGATCCGAGAGTGTATATACAGCATGTCCCATTCCGTAGATTAGTCCCTTCTTATCAAAGGCATCTTTCAACAAAATCTTTGAAATATGGTCTGCAACCTCTTTTTCACTGTTCCAATCTTTAACATTTTCCTTGATGTTATCCATCATTCTGGCTACCTGGATATTTGCACCGCCATGGAGGGGACCTTTCAATGAACCGATTGCCGCTGCGATTGCGCTGTAGGTATCGGTACCTGATGATGAAACCACATGTGTTGAAAACGCTGAGTTATTACCACCACCGTGTTCAGCATGCAGTACAAGTGAAAGGTCGAGAATTTCAGCTTCTATAGCCGTATATTTTTTATTATGACGTATCATGCGCAGCAGGTTTTCCGCAGTGCTGAGCGTGGGGTCCGGCTTATGAATAAACAGACTCTTTCCTTTATAGTAGTGAGCCTTTGCCTGATAGGCATAAGCAGCCATCACAGGGAGCTGAGAAATAAGTTCAACACTCTGCCTGAGAATATTCATTACCGAAGTATCTTCGGCATCATTATCAAAGGAATAGCTGGCGAGTACACTACGGGCCAGTTTATTCATGATATTATTACTGGGAGCCTTAAGAATCATATCCTCTGTAAACTGATCGGGAAGATCTCTGTAATCACCTATTTTTTCATTAAAACTCAAAAGCTCTGATTTACTGGGCAGATAACCGAATAAGAGTAGAAATACTGTCTCTTCAAAACCGAATCTTTTTTCTTTCTGAAATCCTGTACAAAGATCCTTAACATCAATTCCGCGGTATCTGAGAATACCCTTTACCGGAACCTTGTCTCCCTCTTCCATGATATAGCCATGAACATCTCCAATTTCTGTCAGGCCTACAAGAACCCCTGTGCCGTCACGATGACGCAGTCCTCTTTTTACATTGTATTTTTCATACAAATCCAAAGGAATCCTGTTATGAGTATCCATGATTCCAGAATACTTTTTCAGGAACTGATCGTGATGTTCATTCTTTACCATTTTGTTCTCCGCTTCTTCTCATTTTTTAATATATACAAGCTCAAAAATCTGATGCGATTTTTCCTTACCCTTTCTCTCAAACTTCGTGAAAGGCCTCCATTGCTGAGGTTCTGCGAAGCCCGAATATTTATTCATCAAGGCTTTTTGATCCTCAAATACGGTGAGCATCTGCTCAGCATAATCTTCCCAGTCTGTTACGGCGTAAATATATCCGCCCTTTTTAATCTTATCTTTTAAAAGCGATACAAAATCAGGTTTTAGAATTCGCCTTTTATGATGTTTCGTCTTTGGCCAGGGATCCGGAAAAAATATATGAAAACCCTCTACTGATTCATCGGGAATCATAAATTTAAGAACTTCAACCGCATCATGCTCAATAACTCTGAGATTAGTGATTTCGTTCTGTTCTATACGATCCAGCAGCTTTCCGATACCTGGTTTGTAAACTTCGATTCCCAGATAATCCTTATCAGGATTTTCCATGGCTATTTTATAGGTTGCATCACCCATACCAAAACCGATTTCAATTACAAATTCCTTATGTGAAGATTTTTCTTCTCTTTGCAGAATTTTATTGGCAAAAGGATAGGAAAAAGTATCGTATAATCGTATATAGGCAGACTGTTGTGCCGGGCTCATCCGTCCTGCTCTGAGGACATAACTTTTAATAGTTCTTAATTTTTTATCCATAGTGGAATTGTAATGATCTGTGCATCATTTATCAAGATTCAAATTAAAAAGAAATGATGAATAAATATACAACTATATGTTATTATATCGTATTATTATTCATCAATAAAAAGGTATTGTCAAGTAGTGGCCTCATAGACATTTATGTTGTGAGAAATGCGGTAAAAAGAGTATAATTCATATCATGAAAGGCCATTTATTTCTGCTGTTCCTGCTGCTGATTACAATAATGAATATATATTCAAGTGATGATCTTATTCTAGGCAGTTTCAGTTCATATGCTCCCTATGTTGAAAGCGGCGCACAGGGTGATCTAAGAGGAATAGAAAAGGATATTGCAGAACTTATTTCTGAAAAACTCGGAGAGACTGTGGGGTACAGAAATGACAGCTGGCAGAATATCCTCTCTCAGTGGAATGATAATGAGTTATCCGGGATATTCATTTTTTCTAATACACCCTCCCAGGTAAACGATTTTAAGAGAAGCCGTGAAATTTTTGATCTGCCCCTGGCTGTTTTCAGCTTAAATCCTGATATTGGATTTAGAGATTTTCAAAAATATAAGGATATAAGAGTTGCCGTACCCGAACAGTTTGGAAATTTGATTGATAATCTGGAATCTCAGAATATCAAAATTGAAACTTTTTCAGATGAAGCTGAAGGTCTGAAAATGGTCTATTCATCAAAGGCAGATATAATCATTGGAGATCTTTACAGGCTTGATTATCTGACAAGAAAAAATTCTGAAGAAAAACTGTATCTTATGGAGATCCTCGACAGTTACAAGTCGACATACACACTGGCTGTGAGTGATGAGAATAAAAAGCTGTTTCAGCGTCTTAATGAGGCTATATCAGAAATTTCTCAGAATGAAAAAGACCGACTGCGGAGGAAGTGGGCAGAACTACCGTTGACAATGAGTGAAAAGCAGCAGGACTTTGATGATAATGAGCTGCTGTGGATAGAAGATCACAGGAATATAAGCTATGCAGCAGACTTCAAACTGCCTCCCCTTTTTATTGACAGTGATTCAGAATCAGCAACAGGAATAATTCCTGATATATTCAGCCTTATTTCCCAAAAGACCGGAATCAGCTTTATTTCATCCTCCACAGATTCTGTACTTCACCCCCTGGGTATCGGCTCAAACATTGAATTTAAAGACTATCTGCTGACAGAACCATATTTTTCTGTTCCGAATCTTATCCTGGCAAGAAACCCCAAGCGGACATACTTTAACAATCCTTCAGAACTTGCAGGACATACTGTGATTCTTGTTGATACTCATCCTGTCAGATTTTATATGGAAAATACTTATCCTGACCTGGATTATCTAATTGTAGACAGCGTCGAAACAGCATATAAATCTCTGCTCCTTTCCCGGGCCGATTTTTTTATATGCGATATGATAACTGCAGGATATTACGGGAGCAGTTCCGGCTTCAATCAGCTTGATATGGTTGGTGAAATTGAGGAAAATTCTCAATTTCAAATTGCTGTTCCTCCTGAATATGCTGAGCTTGTAAGTATTCTGAATAAGGCGTTGAGTGAAATCCAGTTATCTGAGCTCTCCTCAATTATGCAGAGATGGACAGTGGTTCGTGAGAAGAGAATAGTGGATTACAGGCTTCTAGGACAGATTCTTACCGTCTTTATTGTAATTATACTGGTGATCCTGATCTGGAATCAGAAACTGAAACAGGAAATTCAGGTCCGGATGGAATCAGAGATAGCATTAAAACTGAGTGAACACAAATCCAGAGAGGCAGAAGAGCATTCAAGGTCAGCCAGAAAGAGAGCCGAAAAACTTGCAGTGTTAGCAGAGTCCGCCAGTCAGGCAAAATCCCAGTTCCTGGCTAATATGTCGCATGAGATAAGAACGCCCCTCAACTCTATAATAGGTTTTACAGAACTGCTGGAAAGCAGCACTATGGATGATTCACAAAACCAGTATCTGACTTCTGTTAAGACTTCAGCAGAGGTACTTTTGATGCTGATAAATGACATCCTTGATCTCTCAAAAATTGAAGCGGGGAAAATGGAACTCGACAGTTCTCCTGTCTCTATAAAAAAGATACTTAATGATATGAAAGTTATTTTCAGTCAGAAGGCCGAGGAGAAAAAACTGGATCTGATCATAGATGCGGATTCCTTACCCGAAACAGAATTTATTCTTGATGCTCTGCGTCTTGAGCAGGTGCTGATAAATCTAATAGCAAATGCACTGAAATTCACCGAAAAAGGCTCCATACAGGTCAGGGCGTCAGTTCTGAACCGTGAAAGCTCTCCATGCGGCCTTGTTTTCGTGGTTGAAGACAGTGGCATCGGTATTGTACAGGACCAGATAGACAGAATTTTCAACATGTTTGAGCAATCAGAAAACCAGGATACAAGAAAGTTTGGAGGTACCGGTCTGGGACTTGGTATCAGCAGCAGGCTGGTTCATCTGATGGGGGGGACACTTTCCGTAGAAAGTAAACCCGGACTGGGTTCCCGCTTTATGGTAAATCTGCCAAATGCTGAGTGTACTGGCAGTTCTATTGCATCTTCTGAAGGAGAGAGTTCTCTGCCTGAAAAAGCTTCTTTGATGGAGAAGTATCCCTTTTCGGATAAAACCTGCACCCTTTGGAATGAAGTACGTGACAGCGGGGATCCCGATGCGATTGGGCAGTTCTGCACTTTTATACTGGAAAATGATTATTCCAATGGCGATGAAAGTCTTATGAGCATTTTAAAAAAGCTTAAAAATGCTGCTGAAAGTTTTGATCTCTCTAAAATTATTGATTTATCTTCAGTTCTGGATAACTATTTTCAGGAAGAGACACACAATGAATAAACGCAATACAATTCTTATCGTTGATGATATTCCTCAGAATATTCAGCTGGCTGCACAGCATCTGAAGTCTCTAAATTTAAAATTACTCTATGCTACATCGGGTAAAAAAGCGCTGCAGCTTCTGACAAAGAATGGGGTAGATCTGATTTTACTTGATGTGATGATGCCTGAATTGAACGGCTATGACTGCTGTCGACAGATCCGGACAAATCCCCAATGGAGGGATATACCTGTAATTTTCCTGACTGCCCGGAATGAGGTAAATGATATTATCAAGGGCTTTGAGGCCGGTGGTTCTGATTATATTACAAAACCGTTTTACGGACAGGAACTTGTAGCCAGAGTCAGGACACATCTGGATTTAAAGAATCACAGGGACCTTCTTGAACGACGTGAGGTTCAGTTAAAAGAACTTCTTCATATACTGTCTCATGATCTGAGAAACAGTCTGTCGGGAATTACCATGACCATGGATCTGGCAGAAATTGAAAAGGCTGAGCTTGAACGGTACAGAGGAAGATTGAGAGATCTGAGTACAAACGGTCTGGATATATTGGATCTTGTCCGGACGATGCTGCTCCTCGAAGAGAAACCGCTGCAGCTTAACCCTGTACTGCTCAATGATTGTATTCACCATTGTCTCCATCTACTCAGTACAAAAATTAAGGAAAAAAAGATAAATATTGTTCTGGATTTGAAAAATGATTACCGTGTAATGGCTGAAGAGACTTCATTGATCAATTCGGTTGTGATGAATATTCTGACGAATGCCCTTAAATTCTCATACAGCGGTGGGACTGTCCGGATAAATCTTAAAGAAAATAAGGATAAGATAGAACTGATTGTTATGGATGAGGGAACTGGTATTCCCGACACTCTTCTCCCCCATCTTTTTGATGTGAGAAAAGGACATAGTCTCAGGGGTACAGAGGGAGAAAAAGGAAGCGGTTTCGGACTCCCCCTGGTTAAAAAATTCATGACTGCCTACGGAGCTGAGCTGCAGGTGGAGAGCAGTGAAGCGGGAACAGCCATACATCTGCTGTTCCCGGCTATAGATCCTCTTCAGGGATCAGAGTAAAACGCTCAGTTTCTCTTTCAGAAATTCTGATTTCTCCTCCAGTCCGATTTTACCTGTTTCAATAATCATTCTCTCCGGATGAGCCGGAGAGAGTTTCACAATGCCCCGTGAAGTAGTGATCAGTTTCATCACCTTATCTACTGAGATCACAGCAACCTTGCCGAAATCTATATAAACCAGACCTTTCCGTTCTTTAAGATTTGATATCCAGAGCTGCTTACAGATAATCCTTATTTCAGACATGGCCATAAGACTCTGTACTTCTGAAGGGAGAGGACCGAAACGGTCATAGAGTTCAGCGAAAATCTTCTCCTGTTCACTCTTATCAGTAATTGAGGCTATCTTCTTATAGACTTCCATTTTTTCGGTGGGATCATTGATATATGTCTCAGGAATAAATCCTGTGTAATCCAGCTCCAGATAAACATCGGGAGCTTCTTCTTCCTTTTCACCTTCGCTGCGCTCTTTAACTGCATCTTCCAGAAGTCTCAGATACATATCAAAACCGACTGCCATGATCTCACCTGACTGTTCACTTCCAAGCAGATTACCCGCACCCCGGACTTCCATATCCTTCATGGCGATCTTAAAACCCGATCCCAGGTCGGTGAAATCCGAGATAATCTGCAGCCGTTTCATAGCCAGGTCGGTAAGGGCCTTACTTTCCGGATACAGCAGATAGGCATAAGCCAGCCTTTCACTGCGCCCTACACGTCCTCTCAGCTGGTAAAGCTGGGATATACCGTACATATCTGCACGGTCGATGATAATTGTATTTACATTAGGAATATCAATTCCATTCTCTATAATCGTAGTGGAGACGAGAACCTGGAATGCTCCGCTGATAAAACGGTGCATTATCTCTTCAAGTTCACGGGATGACATCTTTCCGTGAGCGATCTCGACGAACACTTCGGGTACAAGATCCTGTAGAAAGACCTGGATACTCTCAAGACTTTCAACACGGTTATGCAGGAAGAAAACCTGACCGCCCCGTTCTATTTCTCTGCGAATGGCACGGGAGACGGTACCGGGATCAAATTCCTGAATAAGAGTTTCAATGGGCTGTCTGTTTTTAGGTGCGGTTTTTAATACTGACATGTCCCTGATCTTAACCATGGACATATGAAGAGTCCTGGGAATAGGAGTTGCTGATAGTGTCAGACAGTCAATATTTGTCTTTATCTCCTTCAGTTTCTCTTTGTCTTTAACACCGAAACGCTGCTCTTCATCGATGATCATAAGACCCAGGTTCTTGAATCTGATGTCCTTTGACAGAATCCTGTGTGTTCCGATCAAAAGATCAATCTCACCCGCCTCCAGTCTCTTGAGCACCCCTTTCTGATCTGCCTTTTTAACAAATCGTGAAAGCATTGCAATACGGATGGGAAAACGTTTGAAGCGTTCCAGAAAATTTTCATAATGCTGTTCGGCAAGAATGGTTGTTGGACAGAGAAAGGCGACCTGTCTCCCCCCCATAACACCCTTGAAGGCGGCTCTCATGGCAATTTCGGTCTTTCCATAGCCCACATCACCGCAGACAAGACGGTCCATGGGACGGGGTGATTCCATATCACCCTTGATCTCTTCAACGGCTTGAAGCTGATCCTTTGTCTCCTGATAGGGAAATGAAGCTTCAAACTCGACCTGAAAATCATCATCCCTGGGAAAACTGTAACCCTGAGCAGTCTGACGGCCCGCATAAAGTGTTATCAGTCTGTCCGCAAGATCTTCGACAGATTTTCTTACCTTCTTCTTCTTATTATCCCAGGTTTTTCCGCCTATTTTGTCGAGTCTTGGATTACGGCTCTCCTGACCTATATACCTCTGAACAAGGTTCACCTGTTCGATAGGAACAAAAATCGTATCACCCGCGGCATATTTCAAGGCAATATAATCCCGTTCATTGCCGGCGGCACGAATTCTTTCAATCCCCTTAAAGAGGCCGATTCCGTAATTGACATGTACCACATAGTCACCGGGGTTCAGCTCTACAAAAGAATCGATGACTTCACTTTTTGATTTCTTTACAGAGCTGGGAACCTTCTTACGGCGTCCGAATATCTCATTTTCCTGAATTACAATGATATTATTATCCGGTAGAGCAAATCCTGATGAGATGCTATGGGGGATCATTACAGGTTCATATTCCCTGAGCATATAGCCTATTCTGTCAGACTGGGACTCGGATTCAGCAAATATATAAATCTGCATATTCCGGTCTCTGTATTCCTGCATCTCCTCTTTAAGATAATTGATATTACCGAAGAAGGAGTGTCCGGGATCACAGTTGAACAGTATGCTCTCTTTATTTTCATCCTGTGTCAGGTTATGGATTTTAAAAAGCTTTCTATGGAGTGGAAGTATATTGTCCAGGCTGTTATGTATTCTTCCAGGCTCAGGAACAGTAAGCTCCTGATCAACTGCCTGCAGATAGAGCTCATCATATTCGTTGATAAGATGCTTCTCACCGGATGAGAGGCTCTCTGTATCCACCATAAAGACAAGATCATCATCACTGAAGTAATCCAGCAGAGTAGCCGGTTTATCAAATGCCAGGGGATAGAAAAGCTCCTCCCCTCTGAACTCACCTGTTGTTCTTAATATCTCACAGGCTTCAAGAGCTTCTTCGAAGTTGTTTTCAAGAGTGGATATAAGCTCTTCATCCCATATGACCTCTTTTGTCGGATAGAGGGTAAGATTCTTCTTCTTATCCCCTGAACTCTGAGAGACGGGATCGAAATATTTGATCACTTCTATATCTTCAAACTCAAAAACGACCCTTACGGCATCTTTATCTCCCGGCATAAAGACATCCAGAACTTCACCTCTTAAGGCGAATTCACCGGCCACAGTGACCCTCGGGACCCTGAGGTATCCGAATTCCTGAAGTTTCTTTTCCAGAAAGACAGGATCCAGAGAATCACCGATCCTCAGATCAATCTTCAGATCCTCAAGATATTTTCTTGGAGGGAGATATGAAAGAAATGAGCGCAGAGAGGCCACATAGAGGGTCTCCTTCTCCTCCATAATAGAGAAAAGGGTATTTACCCTGTTTCCGAACACAGAGGCCTGAGGGGACACACCCTTGTAGACCATGGTTCCCCACCAGGGGAAAAGGAGTACATTGTCGTGAAAGATAGAGAGGTCAGTCACCATTTCGGCGGCTTCAGCCTCTGTTCCGGTGATAATCAGGCCATTACGGCTGCCAAGTTCCTGTATTTTTCTAATAAATCCGGCAAGATAGTTGCCCCGGATTCCTGAGATATTCACAGGATAGCTGCCATTGTTCATACTGTCTAAAACAGCCTGATACGAAGTGTTCTTAGTAAAATGTTCTCTGATGGTATTTTGGTATAATGTTATCATTTAAAAAAACCGAAACTTATAATAAAGATTATTCGGGAGATCCAATGGCCAGACAGCGTATGTGCTTATTAATTCTGATCACATTTTTCACAACCCTATCAGCTTGGTCTGCTGATCCGGTATTCAGCATAAGGTATTATAATAAGAAAATCTATTACCCTGACAGTCCTATACAGGTGAAAGTTCTTCTTTCAAACCCCGGATCTGAATCTTTATCATTTAGAATTGCCGAGAACAGAACCTATAACTTTCTGTTTACACTCAAAACAATGAAGAACGAATTTCTCCCTGCTTCCAGGGAATATCTTGTAAATTTTGACCGTAATGAACCTGCTTTTTATAGGATGATAACCTTGGAGCCCGGTGAAGAATTCGGGTTTATTCTTGAACTGGATGATTTTGTGATTGCCGATGATCCGGGAGTCTATGTTCTTGACGGAATGTTTTTTCCCGAACTTAAAAATAGAGATCAGGGTTCGGGTATTCAATCCAATCAGCTCTCTCTCACTGTACGCCCCGGAATGTATGAAGGTGAATACAAGGATATGATTGATCTGGAAACAGGCAGTATTCTTGCCTCCTCGAATATGGCTCCCGATGAAGTTGTGGAGTATACACTCAAGGCACGGCAGAAAAATCAGTGGAATAAATTCTTTCTATATCTTGATTTAAAAGAGATCCTTCTCCAGAGCAACATGACAAGACGTCAGTTTGAAAAAATGTCTCAGGAAGAACAGACTGCTTCAGTTGAGGCCTACAGGTTGGATCTTGAACTTAATCGTGTTCCTGAAAATCAGGGCATTGTCGATATCCCCGTAGAATATGAAATCCTTCAGACAAGCTATACAAGCAATGAAGCAAAAGTAATTGTAAGAGAAGTCTTCCAAAATACAGGCTTCAGGGAAATTAAAAAATATACTTATTATCTGAACAGATTTGAGAATATCTGGAAGATATATCGCTACGAAGTCAAAAACATAGGAACTGAATAATGAAAATAGTGCTTATTTCCGGAGACAGTGCTGCTGCATCCCGTATAAACAGATATTTCACACCCGCAGGTTACGGATTTATTCACTATGTGAATCCTCTTAAAGCCATGGATAATTTTTCAGAAATAAAACCCGATGTTGTTTTATTTCATGAAAGTGAGTATCCAAGGCATTGGAAATTGGCTGTAAAATTCCTCAGAGAGAATTTTTCCAGGGAATCCTCCCCTTTCATTCTTCTGGTGGATCCACTTTTCAATGAAGAGGATGCCCATAAGGCTCATTTTCTTGGAGTAAACGGATTATTCAGTATTGAAGATACAATTGAGAACCTGGAGTCCATGATTCTACGCTATAAAGTGGCACCTGAAGTTAGAAAATCACATCAGCTGATACCGGTTGGAGAAACACGCATGGATTTCATGTTTATGAATCCTACCAATCTGCAGCTGATTAACACTCATGTACTGGAACTCTCTACATTCGCTGCGGTTCTCAAGGTTGAAGAAGCCTATAAAACAGCAGATCTTGAAAAAGGGACAATATTGAAGAACTGCTCTCTCAAGACTCAGGACGGTATCATCAATGTGAATGCAAAGATTGAGCAGACTGGTGTGATTCTTGAAATTACTTTCCTTGACGGAACAGGGAACTGGCAGAGGGATGTTCAGGAATCTATTGAGGCGTTACAGTAACAGAACTGCTTAACATAAATCCTCTAAAAGATTACAATGTAACCTCTTTTATCTGGAGGTTAGAATGAATTCTCGAAAAAAATATCAATTTACATCCGAAAGTGTGGGCGAAGGACATCCGGACAAGGTCTGTGACCTTATCTCCGATGCCGTGCTGGATAAGGCGCTTGAGCTTGATAAAGAATCAAGAGTAGCCTGCGAATGCTTTGCATCTACCGGAATGATACTGGTTGGTGGTGAAATCACTACCAGCGGTTATATAGATTTTATACAGATAGCCAGAGATACCCTTAAGGATATCGGCTATGATGATCCCAACTTCGGCATCGACTATCACTCATTTTCCGTACTCTCTGCAATTAAACCCCAGTCTACAGATATCAGTCAGGGTGTTACAGCCGGTCTGGGACTCCACAAGGAGCAGGGAGCAGGCGACCAGGGACTTATGTTCGGATACGCCTGCCGTGATACGGAAGAGCTTATGCCCGCCCCTATTCAGTTTTCACATCAGATAATGCGCAAAGCCGCTGAAGTAAGAAAGAGCAAGGTTCTGGATTTCCTGAGACCCGATGGAAAATGTCAGGTTACCGTTGATTATATTGATGGAAAACCCGCTCATATTTCAACTGTTGTACTGTCTCATCAGCATAATGAGATTGCCCACTCTGTTATTGAAGCAGGATTAATCGAAGAGGTAATTAAAAAAGCTCTTCCCCCGGAACTTCTTACATCTGATACTGTTTATCATATCAACCCAACAGGTAACTTCGTAATCGGTGGACCCGAAGGAGATGCCGGACTTACAGGAAGAAAAATTATTGTTGATACCTATGGTGGAGCAGCGGCTCACGGTGGTGGAGCATTCTCCGGTAAGGACCCTTCAAAGGTTGACCGCTCTGCAGCCTATCTGGCCCGTTATATTGCTAAAAACCTTGTTGCAGCGGGTTATGCTGACAACTGTCAGGTACAGCTGGCCTATGCCATAGGTGTTGCAGAACCTGTATCTCTCTATGTAAATACATTTAATACAGGTAAAATTGCAGAAGATAGAATCGAAGAGATCGTACGAAAAGAGTTTAATCTGACTCCTGCAGGAATAATCACCCAGTTTGATCTTAAACGGCCTATTTATTATCCTACAGCAGCCTACGGTCACTTTGGACGTCCCGAATTCCCATGGGAAGCGGTAGACAAGATAAAAATTCTTCAGAAACATCTCTGATATGAGTGTTGAGCTGTTCAGGTCCCGGGAATCCCGGGACTTTGAATGTCTTTTATGTCCCCATCACTGCATTCTAAAACCAGGAATGCAGGGGATATGCCGCGTCAGAAAAGCAGACAACAGCTCTATTTTTTCTGATCTGAATCCGGTAACAGTTATTGCAGAAGACCCCATTGAAAAGAAACCATTTTATCATTTCCATCCTGGAAGTCAGACTCTATCCATAGGGTTTTCAGGGTGTAATATGCGCTGTCCCTTCTGCCAGAACCATGAACTGGTTGACAGCAGAAGAACGAACGAAATATGGACTCCTGAATTTATTGTAAAAACTGCTTTAGACAGAAACAGCAGTTCCGTTTGTTTTACATATTCCGAACCCACTATGCATTATGAATTTCTTATTGAATGCTCAACCCTGCTCAAAAAAGTTGGAATTCCGGCACTTCTTGTTACAAACGGATGTATAAATCCTGAACCCGCAGGATGGCTTCTGAAACATTTAAGCGCCGTGAAGGTAGATCTGAAGAGTTTTAATAGAGACTGGTATAAAAATGAGTTAAAAGGCGATCTTGATACGGTATGCAGCTTTATCGAGACTGCATACGATTTATGCCACCTCGAGGTGGTTTCCCTTATTATTCCCGGTATGAACGACAGTATTGATGAAATTGCAGCATCTTCTGATTTCCTCTCCGGGATATCAGAAGACATACCCTTTCACCTGACGGCCTACTATCCACAGCATAAATACAGCATTCCCTCTACATCCTTTTCCCTGTTGAACAAACTCCAGGATAAGGCATTAGAAAAACTAAATTATGTTTACACCGGTAATACAGGACAGATTGAAAATACATACTGTCCTGAATGCGGCTCTGTAGTTATATCCAGAAATCTCAGAGATTCCCAGAGTCTGCATACACCCAGATGCCGGCAATGCGGCTGTATTATCTATGGATGCTTTTCAGACACTATTCATAGATTAGGTTGATAGATTTCTTCCTCCTGTGTATATTTTTTTCATTGAAATATTCCCCTGTAGCTCAGTTGGTAGAGCGGATGGCTGTTAACCATCATGTCAGCAGTTCGAGTCTGTTCGAAATAACTTCGGACAGTCCATTTATTATTGCCCTTTAATTTTCATATTGCAATTTGAGTTGTAATATATTCCTGCGGGGCGCTCTGAATCCCTGCTTGCTGATACTGTAATAAACAGGAACAACAACAGATTTATTTTAAAATCAAAAACAGGCTCTATCCCCAATAATATAAAAAGAAGTGTGAAGGATATGTTTATTAAAGGGAGAAACAGACTGTGTTTTAACGATACCTGCTCTATCCTGCATAGAAGAAAGAAAAACGGTAGATAGAGAAACAAAAAAATAGTAAAACTCATTGTTTCCAGAATCTGTGGCAAAACAACAACAGGGTTAATACTCATTGTCCTATTCATTATGAATTTTACCGGAGATAAGAGAATTTTCTTTCCTGTGATATGGCTTAATACTTCCGGTGGAATATATGGATTGAACCATAATATCACGGCTAATCCGATTAATACGGGAGTATAAATAATATAAATGAATGGATCCAGACCTATTATCATTTTTAGACAGGCGGCCCTGTACATTGTTTTTATTTTTTCTTTGTAGATTTTTTTTCTCTTTAAAAAATTTTTCTTAAATATACTGATAATTCCTGAAAAAATTAGAGTCCCCAGACTGAGATAAAGAAAATTCCTGAATTGTTTTACTAAAGCAAATCGCTGGTTTATATTGAGATTTTTCTGAGCTTTTACATCTAAATAAGTATAAAGATCATTTACATCAATTTTAGAATCTGATCGTATCTGAAGCAGATTGATACCGGTTTTTTTTAAAGCTGTATTATTTAAAGAGATCAAAATATCGGGTGATGGAATACCCAGCTCTTTTATCAGTGGTGAAACTTCAAATATCCCTGATATCAGATGGAGTTCACCGTTAAAAATAATCTGCTCACCCACTACATCATCGCTGTTGAAGAGATTGTAAGCTGTTTCTCTCCTGATGATGACAGCCCGGTCTATATCGAATGCTCCTCTTATCATGTGGATTGGGTTGTAACTCATATAATAAGAGGATACGGCCAAAACTGAAACAGCCTGGTTCTTCTCTAAACTCAATACCCCGGTAGTTTCGAAAACAGCAATGACATCCCAATCAGGATTTTCCTTTGTAATAATGTTAAGCTTCTCTTTCAGCAATATGCCCTGCTTATTATATAGATCAATCCTGTCGGGGATGGGCAGTCTATTTTCTATCCACACATTTTCCAGAATACACAGCAGAGTGATGCTTAACCACATTAGAGCCAGAGGGACCAGTTTTTTCACTCTATCAGTACCCTGTCGTTTTCATTCAGGGGAATACGGTCTTCATCCAGTACGACAGCGGAATCTGAGATAATTTCTCCAGAAACAGCAACACTGGTATCGCTGCTCTCCAGTACTTTTATTCTGATTTTCTTAATTATATAGGATTTTGAAAGGGCTCCTTGTTTTTCCACCGCATGATAAATGAATTTTTCTCTTCCCGTTCCCCTTATAGACCGTTTTGGTACTATGAAATTGTAAAATCCTGATCTTTTTCGCAGGATAAAATAACCTGTCTCATTTCCCGTTAAACTATCATCGTTAACTGAAAAAGTCAGAGTCGCAGTTGAGCCGTTATTATTTGAATAGATGGATTCCAATCGACTTTCAATCTCTTTATCTCCATTTAAATAGATGCTCGCATAATCCCCCGGACTGGCATCCTTTATCTGATCCAAATCTGTTTCTGCCTCAAAAATATAACTATTATTACTGCTGTTTATCATTGATAGGACGGGATCTTCCCGGGAGATTTTTTCCCCTTCTTCACAGTATATTGTCAAGATTTCTCCCTCTATTGTTGATCGAAAAACGGACTGGCTTTTCAGGTCAGTCAAAATATCAACTTTCCGCTTCAGAACTTTTAATTCCATTTCCAGGGTTGAGATCCTTCTCTGTACATTTCTTATTCGAGTTGCCTCATTCTGCTTGTCTGTCTCCTCTCTATTGAGAGACTGCAGGTATTTGGATTGTATCTGTTCCAGGACAATATCGGCCTCATCGAGAGCTCGTTTAGAAATGGAGCCAGAATCATACATCATCATTTTTGTGTTTTTGTCCTCAGTGACGAATTTCAATTGTTTTTCCAGTTCCCGGATATTGTATAAAATGATCTCTTTGCTCTGTAATTCCTCTTTTAACTGATCTAGCTCCAATTTTGTTTTGTGATATTTAATATATTCCTGTTCGTAAGTATTATTGATCATAGTCGAGTTCAATTGAAATAATTCTGTCCCCTCCTCTATTTTATCACCGGGATTTACAAGAACTCTATCAATGATCAGTGTAGTAGGAAGGTAAAGCCTGGTGCAGACTTCCGGCTTGATTTGCCCTTGTCCACGGATTATCTTTACTAGATGTCCCTCCCTGGGTTTGACTGTTTTAATCCTTGGTGTATTGAGATTATTAATAGTCTTGGAGAAAAAAGTAAAAAACAAAATCATTGCTATAAAGAGATAAGTCGACTTTTTTAAAAAGGTTTTATAGATCATTCTTTAACCCCTGTGCTGGTAATACCTGTCACCAGTGATTGTTCCTTATGTAAAAACAGGAGAAGAAAAGGGATCATATAAATTGAAGAAGCAGCAAAGCCGATACCAACCTCCTGTAAGTTGATCCTGCTCAGGATCAATGATAGAGGATACAATCTGCTGTCTTTGAGAAATATGAGAGGCTGTTCCACCATATTCCAGTTATCCACTCCTAAAAGTAGCATCAGGGCCGCAATCCCCGGTTTCAGAAGGGGTAGGCATATGTGAATATAGATCATAAAATCGTTAACTCCCTCCAGCCTGGCCGATTCGATATAGGATCTAGGAATAGTCGACATAAACTGGCGGAGAAGAAAAACTCCGAAGGCAGAAAATATACCCGGAAGAATAAGGGCTCCCCAGTTGTTCAGAAGCCCCAGCTTACTGGAAATTATATAATTGGGAACAAGAGTCACCTGAAATGGCATCATCATAACGACAACATAGAGAAAAAAAAGCTTTTCCCGTCCTTTAAAAACATAAACCGTAAAGCCAAATGCAGCCATTGAAGCTATTATTACCTGACCCGTAAGAATTACTGATGTAATAATCACCGAATTCCAAAAATAAGAGAGATATTTTGTTTCTTTGACCAGAATCTTTAAATACTGATCAAAAGAGACATTCTGGGGAATCAGGACGAGATTAGGCAATTCTTTATCGGCATAGTAGGTCATCAGAATCTCCTCTTCCGACATAAAAGAGTTCGACAATATCATAATAAGTGGAAAAACAAGAACAGCGGTTATCGGGAGAAGGACGACAGCCCTTATCTTTTTTTTATCCATAAGAAAGGTCCTTTTTTCCTCTGTTAAACAGATAATAAACCAGAATAAAAATGAGAAACGCCATAATAACGCTGGCTGATGACAGTTTTTGAAGATCCAGTTTTACAAAGGTATTATTGATATAATGCTGAATCATGTATAAACGCTTATCAGGGTAATAACCCGTCAGAAGAAATATCTCCCTGAATACTTTAAATGAGTTGATTATTGATATAATGACTACAAAGATTGTTACAGGAGCCAGATATGCCAGTGTGATTCTGAAAAAAATGAACAATGAACCGGCACCATAGCATCTGGCCACATCAAAATATGACTTGGGTATGCTGTTTAATCCGGCTAGAAAAAGGATCATATTGTACCCCAGGTTTTTCCATATAAAGAGAGAGATAATTACCAGCAGGGAATACTCGGAATTCAGCCAGTCAATGGGAGGAAAATCCATCCAGAGAAGGAAAGAGTTGAGGAGTCCGAACCTCTTGAACAGTATCTGCCAGACAATGACTATGGAGGCCGTTGGACAGACCAGCGGAGTTATAGCCAGAGTTCTGAATAATCCCCTCTTATACGTCGCTTTGTTCAGGCGCAGTGCAAGGGCCAGTGACAAAAAAACAAGCAGAGGGACAGATAATCCCGTAAAAAGAACAGAGTTGATAAGTGCTCTTTGAAAAACAGGATTCTGTATCAGATCGATATAATTCCTTAATCCTGCAAACTCCCTGTTAAATGGAGAATCGATTAACGAGTTATAGACGCTCATAATAAAAGGAATCAGGTAAAAAAGGGAAAAACCGGCCAGGCTTGGGCCTATAAAAAGGAATATCCAGCCGGTTTCTTTGTTTGGTAAGTTCATTCGTTTATATAGGTGTTTACCCGTTCTTTGACCATGGAGGCAGTCTCATCTCTAGAAATTGTCCCTTCCAGAAATGGATCTAGCTGTTCGAAAACTATTTTATCCAGGGCTCTGATCCGATACGGAATATGTCTGAACTTTTCATTTATTCTGTAATAATTATTTATATCCTCTTCTGTATATTTTGCCAGACCATCGTATCTCATTGTTCCGGAGTCATCAGAAAAACTGCAATGGAATTGTTCCGAGTTTTTTAATGATGCGATGGTTCTCTCTTTAAGAAGTTCCTTATGTACAGGCGTTGAATGAATAAACATCTTCTCCTGATATTCTTTTGTAAATACGGTTTTCAGGAAGTCCCAGGCTTCATCCTTGTATTCCGAATGGCTGTTGATCCCGAGCAGAGTGGTTCTGAAGTGTAGATCATTGTTAGCTAAAATCGGGTGTACGATCATAACCGGTTCATCATTAAAAATATGCTTTTTATGAATAAGATCAGTCCAGAATTCCTGTATTCGATTACTGAGGAAGACTGTGGACCCTTCTTCCATAGAGTTATACATTCCAACCGCTCCGGAGATACCCGATTTTACAATATCTCCATTTTTAATTGTATCTATTATCTCCAGATAGCTTTTGAAACCATATTCATCGAATTCTTCGCTCTCTCTGTTCAGAAAGTAATTGTTCATGATTAGAATCTTTCCTAAAAAGAACATACTGTGCTCATCAAATTCTGGGATACCGAAGGGGTAGATTTCCATCCCGTTACTGTCCGTTCTTCTCTCTTTTTTTGCTATTTCAAGCAGTTCTTCCCATGGTATATCAATATAGGAACCGGAATAACCATATTTTTTCATAACTGATTCTTTAACGGAGAAGGTTATATCATCATCCCATATATCTGTTGCGAGTCCATAAAGCCCCCTGTCAGTTTCAGCCGCTGTCAGGGCCGGCAGATAATCGTCTCTATTAAAGGAATCATCCTCAAGATAGGGATTCAAATTTTCCAGAACTCCTTTTGCCATATACTCTTTATAGGGCAGATATGAGAGATAGATAATGTCCGGTCCATTTCCTGCCAGTATTTCGGTGCTTAATTTCTGAGTATATGCTTCCCAGTTTTCATTGTTGTTCTCATATTGGGAGACGACAATTTTAACGTTTGCTGACGTCTGATTATATTTTTTTGCTGCATATTCCATAGAAGAGTGAAGATAGGGCGGCATCCGAATCGTCATTGACGGTCTGTTATCTGCGTCTCTTTCTTTATCTGTAATTTTCAACTGATGTAAAAAGAGCTCCCCGGAATTGGAATTCCATGACGTTATATAAATTGAATTATCAATCTTGATGAAATCAGTACTGAACAGTGTCATCAGCTCCGGATAGTCTTCACTGTTTGCTATGTAGCCTTTAAAGCTGGAATCATCATACTCCTTAATCCCCTTGGTATCCATTATCAGCAATCTATCGTCATGGAAGCTTATTACAGAGTTTTCATAAGCTGTCTCAAACTGCCTAATTTCACTGGTCTCACTATTCATGATATTAATCTGTTTCAGATTGTCCCAGGAGATATAATATAATGCTCCATCGGGGGATATCGTCATGGAACGAATGGGTACCTCTCCAATTTTCATCACCCTTTTACCATTTTTGTAAACTTCCAGCATATCTTCATTTTTGACATACAGAGTCCCACTACCATCAACTTCTATTTTAATTCCGGGCCAGATTTGAACATCCTTAAGACTCATTATTTCCTCGATGGAATCATCATCAAGGTACTTTATCAAGCGTCCAGAGTTCCTTTCAGAGTCATAGATAAAAACAAAAAGATCCCCGAGATGATCTACTGCAAAGGAGAAAATATCATCCCGATTTGCCTCTATGGATATCTGATTACTAATTTCACCTGACTGATTGTAATAGCTAAAACGTATACTTTTATCATCTCTTAGAGCCAGTACGATCTCGTCCTCAGGTGTTGAATAAATGATACTGTCATTAAAAGAATCTTTATTTTCACCATTTTCACCGAGAACCAGATTGAAGCTTTCATTTATAACACTCAATTCAGATATTTTTACATAGGAAAAATCATTTGGATCAATGATTTCCTTTGCTTCTGAACAGCCGATCAATACTGTTAAAACAAGAGGAATAAAAATCGCTGCCAGACCGGCTATTTTTATAGCTTTAGTCGCTTTTTGAGTAATGGGGTTCATCATGTTGCTAATCCTTTCTTTTATTATTCGTTTTTTAATAAAGCCCGTTGCTAGGTATTGATGATTATGATTTTTCAAAGATTCAAGTTCTTCAATTATTAATCTACTGTATTCAATGACATCTTTTTTATTGGTAACACTCTGATCTGCCAGTAATTCTTTTAATAATTCACCACAATTTTTGTATAGATACCACAGAGGATTGTACCAGTTCAGGCAGATAACAAGGCTTTCCAAAAGTGTCCATAGATTATGATTCCCTTCAATATGAGCCAGTTCATGGATTAAAATAGACATGGTCTTTTTTTTATTTAAATAACTGTAGGGAACAAATATTTTTTTGGAGAAAAATCCCGTTGAGAATGGAGAATGAACTTTTTTTGAATAATAGACCGGATAATTTCTGTATACCCTTCTGCTGCTGGTTTTAATTATTTTTCTTTCTTCCACACTCTGTATTAGAACTGTTATGAAAAGCAGAAGGATAAGAAAACAGGGGATAAATGGGAGCAGGTTTAATAGTTTAATACCATACGGATAGATCCTTCTCTTTGGCTCTATCTGTTTCGGAATACTGTATTTTATTATTGGTTCTATTCCATTCTGTTCGACTTCATTATCAATTACATCAGCAGTAAAATTCTCGATAGGGGCAGAAGTAGACTCATTTTGTTCAGGACTCTCCTGAAATTCGGGAGTCCATTCTCTATTGATGTCTATCTCAGGAGCGATCTCCAGACGATCTGTGACAAAACTCAATGAAAAGTGCATCAGGATAAACAGGACTGGCAATCCCAAAAACATTACTGTTGCCCCTCTATGAACAATCCATCTGAAAGATGGGGATAGTTTTTTGATAAAGCAAATCAGATAGAAAATTATTAATGGGCTAAAAAGAATCTGAGTCTTCAGTGATGTAATCAGCATTGACCTGACAAAATCACTCATCCTTCAATTCCTGTTCTTTTTTATCAATGAGTGCTTTTAATTCATTGATTTCCTCTTTATTCAATTTTTCATAGTTGATGAGGGTTGTTGCCATGGCGACTTTATTATTCCCGAAAAAAATGGAGACAAGATTTTTAATCTGATTAATAGAGAGCTCATTTTTCGAAACGAGTGGGAAATATGTGTAGGATCTACCATTTTTCTCATGATCGATGAGTTTCTTCTGCTCCATTATCTGAAGTGTTTTGAGGATGGTTGTGTATTGGGGGGTTTTATCTTCTTCCCAGGATTCCAGTATCTGGTTGACTGTTGCCCGGGAGCCCAGTTTCCAGATTATTTTTAATATTTTTGATTCCAGCTCTGTCAATCTCTTCATGATTACCTCAAAATGAGACTATTACGAAATCTTTCGTATGTCAATGGTGAATTTGTATTCATCTTGGTGACACTAAGGATAATAATGTTGTAAATGTAATGCTTGAACATAATCGGTTTTCAGGAATTCTCAAAAACTGACTCAAGACAGTAGAAATGACACATCTTCAGTAAATTCTGTTTTTTTTCTTTTCACCTTCTTTTGGTTTAGTGTAAAAGGACATGTTAAGCCGGTATTCATGGACTTCACGATAGGTATTCGTCTGTACCGCAGAATCCTCTGCTTTTCCGAGGATGACATACGGATATTGAAACAGAAAATGATAAACAGTGACGGATTCCTTCTCAGACTTTCTGCCTAAACGTGTCCTATAGGATCAGTCCCTTCAAGGATAGGAACCTCACATGTTTTTCATTTTAAGCAAGTATATCGGAAGATTTATGATAATAAAACGGAGAGAGCATTTCATCAGACAGCTTATTCCCTGCAAAATGAATAGAATATTCCCGGGATCCCGCATTTAACTCTAAGCAGACTGTAGAAGGACGCTCGTAAATCTGTTTATCATGTGCATGTAGGAAATTCAGGATAGTTGAAAAATATGTACTGTCCTGAATGCGCTTGTCTCTATGGTTGTTTTTTAGACTCTATTCACAGTTTCGGTTGACAGTTTTCTGCCTCCTGTGTATATTTTTTTCATTGAAATATTCCCCTGTAGCTCAGTTGGTAGAGCGGATGGCTGTTAACCATCATGTCAGCAGTTCGAGTCTGTTCGGGGGAGTAATTTTAAGAGACAGGCTCAGCTTGTCTCTTTTTTTTCTTTTCGCCTTTCCAAAGGTATACTAAACTAGATATCAGGTAGGTAGATAATCGATGAAAGAATTCAAAGTAATATATGATGATACAACTCATTTTTTAAAATCTGATGAAACTCTGGCCCAGGTTTTTAAAAACCAGGAGGGTGAAGAAAGTTATCCTCTGGTAGCAGCCTATTTCAACAATGAACTATACTCCCTCAACTCATGTATTGAAGTAAATGGGGCTGTAAAGCCTGTCTACCTTGATACAACCGTAGGGATACGCCTCTACCGCAGAACTCTATGCTTTGTGCTTGAGATGGCCGCACGGGAACTTTTTCCTTCACACAGGCTTTTTCTCAGTCATTCTCTTGGACACAGTTACTACTATCACCTTCTTGGTAATCGCTGTTTCTCAGAAGAGGATCTTGATCTGATTAAAAAGAGGATGAAGGCTATTATCAATGAAGATCATCCCATCATTCCTGATCTCCGCTCCTGGAAGGAGGCACGAAATTATTTTGAACAGATGAATCAGAACGATACAGTTCTTCTTCTTAAGTCTTCCAATTCATCTAAAGTAAGAATAAACCGCTCTGATAAATACATGGCATTGAGGCATGAAATACTTCTGCCCTCAACAGGGTTTCTGAAATTTTTTGATATAATGCCCTATTCCGACGGATTTCTTTTAAGATATCCACCGTCAAAAACGCCGGATAAACTGAGTCCATTCAAAGATGAACCTCTTCTTTTTTCAATCTACAGCGAGTACAAGGCCTGGGGTAAAATTCTGAATGCCGACACTGTGGGCAAGATGAACAGCATGGTTGCTGATAAAAAACAGAGCGAGCATTTTATCAGGGTCTGTGAATCACTGCATAATAAAAAGATTGCTAAAATTGCTGACAGCATTCTTGAGCGGAAGGGAGATGTTAAGGTCATCCTTATTGCCGGTCCTTCATCATCGGGTAAAACAACATTCACAAAAAAATTATGTATTCAGCTTCAGGTTGTAGGATTTAATCCTGTGATGGTCTCCCTGGATGACTATTATCTTCCTCCAGATCAGGTGCCCGAGGATGAGTTCGGAAAACCCGATCTGGAAGCCCTGGGTGCACTTGATGTGCCGCTGCTCAATAAAAATCTGCTGCAGCTTTTTAAAGGTGAAGAGACTGAATTCCCAGTATTTGATTTTAAGAAAGGTGGTCGTCAGGAGCAGGGACGAATCCTGAAAATGGATGATAGAAGTATTCTGGTCATGGAGGGAATCCATGGATTGAACAGGGATCTCACCCCTTCAATTGATCCCTCTGCCATATTTAAGGTCTATATTTCGGCTCTCACACAGTTAAATCTGGATGATCATACTAGAATTGCAACTACGGATAACAGACTGATCAGAAGGATGGTAAGAGACCATCAGTTCCGCAACTATGATGCAGAAAAAACAATTTCAATATGGCCCTCTGTCAGGCGGGGAGAAGAGAAGAATATCTTCCCGAACCAGGACAGGGCTGATGCAGCTTTTAATTCCGCTCTGGACTATGAACTGGCAGTTTTAAGAATGTACGCAGAACCTCTTTTGAAAAGTATAAGCCCCGATAGAGAGGTTTATGCAGAGGCACAGAGACTGCTTAACTTTATTAATAATTTTTCACCTCTGCCATCGAATATGGTTCCAACAGATTCAATTCTCCGGGAATTCATAGGCGACAGCAGTTTCAAGTATTGATTTTTTTCTTATAAAACTGAAGCTACTCTTCTTCCATAAGGGGTAGTATGTCTACCGAAGGAGAGAGGGTTTCAAGTTCATCAATCCCATTCATGCCACCTTCTTCGGGACTTTCCTCAATAGCTGATGCGGCCTCTTCTGAAAGTTTTACATTGAGTTCAGAATCAGGGAATGTCTCTTTAAGCATTGCGGCAGTTCTGTTGTAGCTTGCCAGATCTCCCGCTTTTTTATAGGCCAGAGCTGCATCATAAACAGCCCGTTCGACCCATGCCTGCTGATCAGGATAACGATAGCGGATACGGAGGAATGCATCACCTGCCTTCTTCCACTCCTTCAGATCCCCCAGCATCTTTGCTGTATAATACTGAGCTTCTGCGCTGTATACGGAAATATCAGCACTCATAATAGAATCAAATGCTGAAGCAGCTTCAAGGCTGTTTCCAGCCCAGTAATTCCATATCCCCTTGTATAGATTTATCTTCTCCTGTTCACTGTTTGTCAGATTCTCAAGAGCAGAGAGTTTATTCAGTTTCTGCAGGGTCTCTTTTTCTTTAAGCAGAGGATAGTACTGCCCCAGAAGAATTACGGCCCTTTCTCTGCCGTCAAGATCCAGTGAAAGGATTTCTGAGCTTAGGGTCTTCTCATTCTCTTTCAGATTACCCTCTTGAAGAATGGATGCAGCCTGTAATGCAGTTTGAAATGCTCTGTCATTACCGGAATAGAGAGATAGAAATTCTTTCATTAAAGCCAGTTTTTCACTGTTGTCCATAGAAAGGGACAGGGCTCTGTAAAGCGCTGTTTCTGAAAGCGGGCTCGAAGTGAACTCATTATATAGAGAGATATAGGCATCAACTGCAGCTTCAGTTTCACCTTTTTCTGTCAGAGCCTCAGCTGCACGAAATAATCCATCTGCAGGTAGAGGACTGGTGGGGAATTCTTTTTCAAGCTGTTTTAGATACGAGAGGGCATCATCAAAGTTCATCAGCATGAAATGGGACCATGCTGTCTGATACAACAGTTCTTCACGAAGAGTGAAGTACTCTATCAGCTCCAGAGCCTTTGTGAAGCGCTCCAGAGACTCTGTCCAGAGTTCCAGATAACTCAGAGCAGTTCCGGAGCGGTACAGGCTGTCACCGGCCAGGGAGTGCTCAGGGGCTATGCTGTATAGTTTGTCAAAAGCGTCTGATGCCTCTTTAAAAGAAGCTGTTCTCATAAGACTCCATCCCAATTGATAAAGGGATTGAACCTTGCGCTCTGTGTCCTCACTGTTTTCTGCGGCCAGTTTATAATAGGATGTGGCTTCTTTATAATGTCCCCTGTCCATCTGGATTTTACCAAGATAAAAAAAGGCATCACCCGTCCACAGGGTGGGAGGATCTGCTTCTGCAAGTTCTTTAAAACGAGGTTCGGCCTGATCGTTATCTTTTACATTCAGATAACAGATACCCAGTGACAGGAGGGATCTGTAATACAGTTCATCCCTTGACTGTGATGTCAGGACCTCCTTGAAGTAATCCGCCGCTCTGTAAAATTCTTTTCGAACTGTATAGATATAAGCGATACGATAACGAGTTTCATTGAGTATAAGAATATCATCCCGCTCCACGTTGATAATATTCTGGTAATAGCGGAGAGCTTCGTTATGTTTACCGTCTCTGTAGGAAATATTTCCTCTCATATAGAGATAGAGAGTTCTTTTTTCACTATTTTCATACTCATTGAGCATTCTATCCAGATGGTTTTTAAGCGCCAGATCCTGTTCGTTATCTTCGTAGTAGAGAACAATCCAGTCACCCACCTCTTCACGATAGGGGCTGGATTTATACTGATTAAAGAGTCTTTCAAAGAGAAGAACAGCTCTGGCTGCTTCTCCTCTGCTGTCATACAGAACCGCTGAACGGTAGAGACTCTCGCTGGAGATATCCGGATCAAGTCCTCTTGATGCCAGGATATACCATTTAAGGGATTCATCGGCATCATCTTCGTAAGTACGGGCCATATTGAACTGAAGTTTCTGTATCTCTACAGGATCCTTCTCATTTTCAAGTAGTTTTGACAGTGATTTTCTGGCTTCCTTCATGTTTCCGTCAGACATATAGCTCTCTGCCAGAATAATATGAGCATCCATGATATAGGCACTGTCGGGATATTCGTCGGTGAGGAGACTCATATACTCTTTGGCTGAATCCTGATTATTCAGACCTGCATATAGAGTTCCCATGCGGAATACAGCCTTCTCACGGTTTACAGAATTGCTGTAGAGAGTAAGAAAGGTCTCAAATTTCTTCAAACTGTTATCATAATCTTCCAGCTGGTAGTAACACTCACCCTGATAAAAGGGGATTTCCTTCTGGACCTGAGCTACTCCGCTGTATTCAACGGTGACAGTGTCAAAAAAATCGAGAGCATCTTCATAGTTTTTAAGTTTCAGCTGAATATAACCCTGCCGTTCAAGGGCCAGTGCAGAGAGTTCTTTACCCGGATCAGATTCAAAAAGCTCTTTATAGGACTCACCGGCCTTTTCAAACTGATCTGTTTTCTCATATGAATATCCCAGCAGCTGGAGACTTTTCTGTCTGAAATAGATCTCTTCTATTATTTGGGACTGTTTATTAAGTTCTCCGATTGCCGAGCGGTAATTCTGCTGTCCATAATAGGAGAGTCCCTTCCAGTAATGGATTCTTCTATTATAGGCAGAACCCGGATAATTCTCTTCATAACGCTGAAAATGACTGATGGTATTAGTAAATTTTCTCTGATAAAAGAGAGAGACACCTATCATGTAATCCGCCTGATCAACACGTGGATCCGAAGGATACTGCTGAATAAATTCTTTAAAGCTCTCGATAGATCTTGAGAATAGCTTGTCCGAGAAGGAGTCTCTACCCTCCTGAAAGAGCTGCGAAGCGGATTGGGCATGCAGGTTTGTGCATATAAGTAGGGCTGCAAGTATTACCAGATATATTCTTTTCAAAAGGAATCTCTCCTCAGGATTTTAATGCTTTTGCTTTCTTCTTTCTGAAACTGATTTTATCGTTTCTCAGCTCGGCACAGACCGTCGATCCAGAATCAAATCGTCCGCTGAGTATGCCCATGGAAAGGGGATCTTCAATCTCCTTCTGCACTGCCCGTCTCAGGGGTCTGGCACCATAGGTTACATCATACCACTTGTCAATCAAATATTCCTTAACTTTAAGGGATATTTCAAGTTGTATCTCCTTCTGCTGCAGTCTCAGAGTCACCTCATGAATAGTCAAATTCAGAATATTCATAATTTCTTTGTCTTCTAAGGCATGGAAGGTGCAAATTTCATCTACACGGTTGAGAAATTCGGGGCGGAACAGCCGTTTGAGTTCGCTCATGGCCGTTGAACTGTGGTCATTGGGAGAAGTTCCTTTGCCAATCTGAAATCCCGGTAAAGTCCTGGCCATGTCTCTGGCACCCACATTGGATGTCATGATAACAACACAGTTTTTAAAAGAAACGCGATGTCCAAGATTATCCTGCAGTTCACCCTCTTCCAGAACCTGAAGCAGAAGATTATAGACATCAAGGTGGGCCTTTTCTATCTCATCCAGGAGGATAACACTATAAGGCTGCCTTCTGATTTTTTCAGTCAGTACTCCACCCTCTTCATATCCCACATAACCGGGAGGAGAACCTACCAGACGGGACACATTGTGCTTCTCCATATAATCTGACATATCTATTCTAACCAGGGACTCCGCGTCTCCGAAAAGAAAACTGGCAAGAGTCTTTGCAAGCAGTGTTTTACCTACACCTGTGGGACCCAGAAAGATAAAAGAGCCAATGGGACGTTCAGGTGAATTTAGTCCTGTCCTTGAACGGCGAATCGCACTTGCTACGGTCTGTATGGCTTCATTCTGTCCGATAACGGTCTTATGAAGCTCCTTTTCGATTTGAAGGAGTTTATCAGATTCGCTGCGGATCATTCTGTAGAGGGGAATACCAGTGTTTTCAGAAACTACATTCTGAATATCTTCGACATAAATAATATTTTGCTCTTCTCTCAGAGTCTTTTTCCACTCATCCTTAAGATTTTCAATCTGATTCCTGAGACTTCTGACACTGTCTCTTACGGAAGCCGCTTTTTCATAATTCTGGGCATTTACAAAGGATATTTTTTCGGCTGTCAATTCGGCAATTTTTGTTTCCAGGTCGGATATTTCACCAGGCTGTACGGCATTGCTCATCCTCTTTCCCGCACCAGCCTCATCAAGTAGGTCAATGGCCTTATCCGGGAGGCATCGGTCAGAAATATAGCGTGAAGAGAGCTCTACGGCAGCCATGATTGCCTCATCACTATAGGAAACATTGTGGTGATCCTCATAGCGCTGCTGGATTCCCTTGAGGATTGTAACTGTCTCTTCCTGACTTGGTTCATTAATCATGATGCTCTGAAAGCGCCGCTCAAGAGCCGGATCTTTTTCTATGTGTTTCTTGTATTCATTTAATGTGGTGGCTCCGACGCATTGAAGTTCACCCCTTGAGAGTGCAGGTTTCATCATATTAGAGGCATCGATGGCACCTTCGGCTCCACCGGCTCCTATGATTGTATGGAGTTCATCTATAAAGAGGATTATATTGCCGCTCTGTTCAATCTCTTTCAGTATTTTTTTGAGACGCTCTTCAAATTCACCGCGGTATTTTGTTCCGGCAACAATCGAGGCCAGATCGAGGCTGATAACTTTCTTACCAAGAAAAAAGTCAGGAGCAATCCCAGCCTGTATCCTGATGGCAAGTCCCTCAACAACAGCGGTTTTACCCACCCCCGGTTCTCCGATAAGAACCGGATTATTTTTTGTCCGTCTCGCAAGAATTCGAAGTACCCTGTTTATCTCCCGTTCCCGGCCGATAACAGGATCCAGAAGATTTTCGGCAGCCATGGCTGTAAGGTCTCTGGAATACTCTTTCAGCAGACCTGTCACTTCCCTTGGTATATTCATCCTGGGGCGTTGTTTGGGTGCTGAGGCATCCTGGGCTGAAGATCCGGATGACTGTATGTTTTTCTGTCGTTTTCTGTTTATATCAAAAAGAACAGAACGGAGGATTTCTATTGTGACATTATAGGCAGAGAGATAGAGAGCCACAGTACTGCCGGGCTCTGCAGCAGCGGAAATCACAAAATGTTCCGTTCCGATAAACTCATGATGTAATGCCGTAGCTTCATTGGCTGAATTCTCAAGGAGAAACCTGAGCCTTCCCGAGGGAGGAACTTCACCACTCGTAAGATTATGAAGTTCATTGGGAGGAATAGCCTTTTCAAGCTCTTCTCTCATCTCATGAGTATTTACACCCAGCTTTTTCAGCAGACTGAATCCGCTGCCCTCTTTATCTTTAAGAACAGCCATGATGACATGTTCGGGGAGTAATTTTCCAGAACGAAGTCTTCTAGCCTCATCCTGTGCCAGAATTGATAAAACTCTCTGGGCTTCTCGGCTTAAACCTTTCAACATGATTACCTCATTTTGAGTCTGTTAATAATATTCTATACCAATTATCCGATACAGTAACAGTCTTTTCAAAATATAAAAGAGAGAAAGTCAATTTCCCTTTCTCCCATATATCTTATACTATCGGTAATCAATGTTTTCTCAGGATGTCCAAAGCTGTAATTTTTCCAATATTTCTAATAGGAATAAGGGCGGCCAGCATTGAGAGAAGGAGTGTTGATAAAAAAATGATGCCCAGAATATGGAAATCAAGTGATATGCTGAAATCTTCCAGGTAGTACTGACTGTTTAAGAGGGAGACCGGTGCTGTCTCGATCTGCGCACTCAGAGTGTGCCATAGGGAAATAAAGAAGTTAATGACAGTGTCCAGGAAAGAGATAATCTGATTGAAACGGACGACAATCAGAGAACCCAGAGTAATTCCAATAATGCTCCCGGTTCCGCCGGCCAGCCCCGCAGTAAAGACATATTGAAGGGAAAGAAATCTGTTATTCATCCCCATGCTTTTGAGAATTCCTATTTCCTGCTCATTCTCCATTACCAGCATTATCATTGATGATGAGATATTCATTACAGCCACAAGAACAATAAGAGCCATTATCAGTATAAGAAGCAGTTTTGTGGTCTGATAATTACTCTGCTGTGAACGATTCAGAGAGTGCCAGCTGTAAATACCCCAGCGCCCTTTATCCAGAACCTTACGGACATCGGCGATTACAGGATTGAGATCATCATAGGGATCAATAACTTTAACTGCCATCTTGCTGCTTGATTCACTGTCCTGAAGAATCCGGAGGCCCTTCTCAAGAGGGATAAATACCCACATCTTATCAAGATCCTGATAACCTGTTGTAAATATCCCCTGAACCTTAAACTTACTGACTTTTGGTATGTATTTACCACTGGAAAGGGTTTTACCCGTGAGAATCCTGATTGTATCCCCGGTTTTCAGATTCAGAGATGCTGCAATCTCCCGCCCGATAACAATATTATTCTTGTCTGTCAGATCAAAACTGCCCTCAAGAATCTCAACATATCTGCTGAAACCCTCATCCTCAAGAAAGAGCTCTTTCTCCACGGCTCTTACAGATACTGCAGACTGGAGATCACCCTTATATGCCAGGCCTGTACCGCTGTGTTCACGCCTTACAGAGATCAGCTGTTCAAGTTCATTTAGATTGTTCTGAATTTCTATCCACTCATCATCAGAGAGAGACTCATGGGGTCTCAGCTGAAGATGAAAGGTTCCGGTTTCTATATAGCGCTCTGTAATACCTCTGATCATACCGTCGGAAAGGAAGATCACAACCACCAGAGGAATTATACTGAGAGCAATTCCTGTTATGGAACCGAAGATAGGACGGGATTCCCTCTTACGGGGACCTTTGAAGAGCCTGTAGGACATATCAAGGAGGAGAGATTTCATATCTGGTGGAGACTGCCTCCCTGCAGCTGGTAGCGCAGAGGACTGCGGGATGCCAGAGATCTGTCATGGGTGACAAGAATCATAGTCACATCTTCATCATCTGTAAGGCTGAAAAGCATATCCTCCACAAGAGCGGAATTTTTTTCATCCAGGCTTCCAGTGGGTTCATCGGCCAGTATGAGTTCGGGAGAATTGATAAGAGCTCTGGCAAGGGCAATTCTCTGCCTCTCTCCTCCTGAGAGTTGTCCCGGATAGTGATGTCCCCTATCCTCAAGATTTACTGCTTCAAGGAGATGTTCCGCTCTGGATTTCAATTCTCCGGGATTACACCTCATGATCCTTCCGGGGAGCATGATATTTTCCAGAGCAGTAAAATCCTTTAGTAGATAGTGAAACTGAAAGATAAAACCTGTATTCCTGTTACGGTACACAGCCATCTCTGCTTCACCTGCCTCTGAAAGATTCAGACCGCATGAGTGGAGGATTCCTGAATCCGCTTTATCCAGAGCACCAACCAGATTAAGAAAGGTACTCTTGCCGCAGCCGCTCTCTCCGGTAAGGGCCATGGAATCACCTTTTTCCAGAGAGAAATCTATCTGATCCAAAATAAGAAGATCATCATCCCCGGAGCGGTAGGTTTTACTTATCTGATTCAATTCCAATATTTTCATTTACTCATTCCTGAATATCTCCGCAGGGAGAACTTTTGATGCCGTATATACGGAGGAGACTGCTGCAAAAAGGACGGATACAAAGGCCGATATATTTATGATCAGTATATCCTTGAGAAAAAACTGTACCGGTATAGCTGTAAAATAGAACTGTCCCGGTGCCGGTATATTTATAAAAGGTATTCTGATCAGTAGAAGATAAATATTCTGCTGAAGAGATATCAAAAACGAGATTATCTCATTCACATTCAGAGAAAGGGCTATCCCTGCAGCCGTACCGCTGATCATACTTATGAGAGCTATCATTATTCCCTGATTGATATAAATCCTTCTGATATCGGTCGCCCTGCCGCCTACAGCTTTCAACAGCGCCAATTCAAGGATTCTCTCTTTTACATTTCTTTTCATAGAGTGGTAGATATTAACAGCCACTACAATAAAGATAAGAGCCACAATGAGAAACATAAAAACTTTTTCAATTTTCAGAGCATTATAAAAAGCAGAGTTGTACTCTCTCCAGGATTCAACTCGCCCCTCCGGAAATTCGCTGCGCAGAAATGTGAGCACCTTCTTATCCCTGAAATGATTATCCAGCTTTACTCCCCTGGTCAGGGATGCTTCATAATCCGAAGGCAGTGATGCAAAACACATGTTTCTGTCATATTCATAGAAACCGGTGCTGAAAATACCGCTTACAGTGTAATCCGTATTCCGGAATGAACTGCTTCGGGGATCAAGACGGGAAAAGGAGATATTTTCTCCGGTCTGAACACCCAGGTATCTGGCAAGACTGCTTCCAAGGAGTATTTCATACTCTTTTTCAGGTATGCTTCCGGCAGTAATTTCAAGTTCCTTAAAAAACTTTTTATCTTCAAGGGCCGCTTCAAAGTCAATAAACCTCATCTGTGCACCAGAACTGTAGGATTGTCTGCTGGTCAGTATCCCCTGGAGATCTGAGAAGGCAACAACGGCTCTAATACCCGGCTGATCCTTCAAATATGAGAGATCTTCATCATTATCCACACCACTGATCCTGATGTGATAGGAATAGACCTCGTTGATACTGGTGATAAAACTCTGCTGAAATCCATTCATCACAGTGAGTACTGTAATAAGTGTCATTATGCCGATACAGAGTCCCAATACGGCCAGTGTATTCCCCAGATGACCTCTGCGTCCATTATGGGTAAAGAGATATCGAATAGACAGATAACGGGTCCAGTTAAACATCATGAATCCACTCCGTCTTCTTCTGACTTATTTTCTATAATATTGGTCATTACAACTTCATTATTCCTGTAAAGGGTCTCAATGGTTTTATCTTCAAGAATTTCTGTTTCCTTAAGAAGCTGACCGTTTCTGTACTGACGAATCATACAGGGTTCTGAATCTTTTACTGTAGAATCACAGTATTCATAGACCCATATGTTTCTGACAGAAGAGCTGCGTTCCTGTCTACGGATCAGAAGACCGTCTTTCAATGTATTGATCAGGGAGTAGTAAAGTTCGTCTTCCAGATAGATGTTTTCTACCAGGAGTCTCCCTTCCTTATCGAAAAAACGTTCGGTTCTCCGCTTATCATCACTCTCAGAGAGAATCTCCTTCTCAATAATTCCATCATCAGAATATGAAAAAACAGACTCTTCAAGTATCTGCTCCTCATTTCGAATTACCTTGCTCTCCAGATTGCCATCATTATACCGTAAAAAAGTGGAGATTGAGTCTTCTACAAGATATAGAGTATCCAGGTACTGCCTGCTGAAATCGCCGGAACGCCACTCTATTCGATCTCCCCTATCCGACTGAATACTGACCAGAGAACCTTTATCCCTATACTTCAGGCTGAAATCGGAATAATCCGAGTCAGATTCTCTGATAATCCGGCTTAGTATGCCTCTGTCACCGTATTCATATTTTTTATGAACCAGAAGACTCCCCTTTGAATCGTAAAGGAGCTCTTCCAGTATCCGGTCTTTTCCGTTAAAAATTGTTTCTGTACGAAGGGATTCACCGTAGAAATATTTCTCACTGTTTCTGTGCTCTCCCTCTTCAAGATAACTCAGGATGAGCCAGCGTTTATGGGGTGCCTGTTCTTTAAAAAGAATACGTTCCTCTTCAAGTCCATTCTGTTCTATACTGAGAACCCACTTGGCATCTTCAATCCCGAGGGTGCTCTGCATCTTTGTCCCAAGACTGTCTGAGAGAAAAAAATCCTGAGCGGCCAGGGGGCTGCTCAAAATAAGAAACAGTATGAGAACAAGCATTTCTACAGTGCCAGCAGATCGTCCAGATAGCTTTCAGGATCAAATACGGAAAGATCATCAAGACCTTCACCATGACCTATAAACGCTACAGGAATATTGAGTTTTCTGCTGATGGCAACAATCAGCCCGCCTCTTGCTGTGGCATCATATTTTGTCAGAACCACACAGTCCACATCTATGGCATCATTAAAGACTTCCGCCTGCTGCAGACCATTCTGACCGGTTGTTGCATCCAGAATAAGAATTTTTCTGTATGAACCTTTTTCATCTATATTGGAGTTTACTATCTTGTCAATTTTTTTGAGTTCTTTGATAAGGTTTGATTTATTATGCATTCGGCCTGCTGTGTCGGCAAGAATCAGCTCTTCACCCTGACTTTTTGCAGAAACTATACTGTCATAAATAACCGCACCGGGATCGGATCCATGACTCTGGGCAATGACCCTGCATCCTGTTCTCTCCCCCTGGATTTTCAGTTGATCAATGGCCGCTGCCCGGAAGGTGTCTCCTGCGGAAAAAACAATCTTTGAAGATCCTTCCTTTTTAAAATAAGTGGCTAATTTTGCAATTGTCGTAGTTTTACCTACACCGTTAACCCCTAAAACGAGATAGACATTCAGTGATCCTTTTACAGGATGGATCTGTTTTGTCTTAAGATTTTCAGAAATAATAGATCTCAGTTCGGCAAGAATAGTATCTTTATCCTTGATCTTATCTTTTTTTACACGTTCTTTGAGTTCGTCAACTATTTCCATGGTGACGGATCCGCCCATATCACCGCTTATCAGCATCTCTTCAAGCTCTTCATAGAAGTCATCAAGAGAGCTGCTTTTGCCAAATAAATCGGCAATCCTCCGTCCAAGATTCATATCTTTAGCTTTTTTTACATTATTTTTTTTCTTTTTCCAGAACATTCTAATCCTCTGTGGATTTCTCCGCCGCACGGATATAATCCCTTAATTTAAATATAGTATTAACCAGCAGACCGCCACTAATTGCCACTCCGCCCCAGAGACTGTAATACGCTATGTCAGCCTTTTTCTGATATTCAATAGCCTTATCATAACTTGCAGGGTCAAAAGTACTATTATAGTCCATAGCGTAATTATAATAGCG
Source organism: Oceanispirochaeta sp. M1 (assembly GCF_003346715.1). NCBI lineage: Bacteria > Pseudomonadati > Spirochaetota > Spirochaetia > Spirochaetales > Spirochaetaceae > Oceanispirochaeta > Oceanispirochaeta sp. M1. The sequence goes on along the minus strand of NZ_QQPQ01000020.1, from coordinate 62,725 downwards.
GTTGTTAAGATTTTGGTAAACGCCCGACAGAATCAGAGGTACAGCTATAGACATACTGAACCATCCCAGGGATCTGTAGAATTTGCTTTTACTTATTTTAAGTGCCTTCTGTTTATCAAAAAGATCTGCTCCCAGCTCAACTGTCAGACTGTTTCCATCTATTGCATCACTGTCAGCATAAAAGGGCATGTACTCATTCTTGCTGATCTTTATCTGACTCTGCTGACCCGGTTTTTCAGTAAAGAGCGGAGTTTGACCCACCCATGTTGCTCCAAAGTAGACATCAGCACCCGGAGGTTCTGAAAAAAGTGACAGCCCAGTGCTGTTTCCTTTTACAAGCTCAATTTCTATACTCTGGGAGGCTCCTGATGTCAGATAAATTTGCCTGATATCACTTTTAAATCCCGTTGATATGACCGACAGAGTAACAAATCCGGGTTCAAGATCATATAAGTGCATGTTCCCTACCCCGCGACTGTCACCATCTATAAGAAGCAGAGCATTCGAGGGAAGAGCCGTGACTGTCAGGTCAGACCAGCTGCGGCCCAGAACAACGGTTCTCAGTTCTACTGCTCCTTCACTTACGACCTCGTTAATCTCCTCTTCAGTGACAACCTTATTAAGAGAAAACACAGGCTTTCCGCTATGCTGCATTATTCCCTCTATATTAAGAAAAAACATGTTATCAAGTTTTTCTACAGTCCCGCTGATAAGGAGATCAAGATCTTCGGACTCCATAAAACGCTGAACCTGAACCCGGGGAGACAGGAGACGTGCATCAGAGTCAGTAAATTTCTGAATATGAACAGGTAGAGTCTTTTCGATCTGGATATCCTCTATTGTAAGATCCTTCCAGAATTGTAATAATTCTTCTTTCTCTTTTATCTTTTCTGAATAATCATCATATTTTTCTTTAATTTCCCCTTCTTCAAGTTCAGAAAATAAGAGTGCATCACGCTGTGCATGTATGCTGCTTTTCTCTTTTTCCAGAGCAATGGTTTTCTCTTTTAGAAAAATAGTCTGTAAATGTACAATCTCGTCTTCTGAAAGAATATGTTCGGAAAGATTTGATATCTCTTCATGTACAAGGAGAGGAAGGGCATTTAAAAGATACTCATAACGTAGATCAAGATTGAGTCCACTGTAGCTGCTTACACCGATATTCCATGTCTTTTTTGTTAGCTTCAAGTCATCATAACTTAGACTTTCCGGAAGAGTAACAGGCTCTGAGAAAAGAGAAATTGTTAGAAATAGAAAAACTATAACTGTGAATCTTCTAATCATTTACACTGCAGGCTCTGTTTATCGCGGAAACAAGCCGCTTCCTTTGAAAAGGTTTGACAATATAGTCCGAGGCCCCCAGTCGGATGGCCTGTATAATTTTTTCCTGATCACTCAACGATGAGCACATAATAACTTTTGAATCAGGATAAACTTTTTTCAGACTTTTAAGAGCCTCCACCCCGTTCATACGGGGCATGACAATATCCAGCAGGACAAGATCCGGCAGGAGAGCCTTGTAACGGGAAAGGCATTCAATCCCGTCACCCGCTTCTCCAATGACAATATGCCCGGTTTCAGTAACGATATCCGAGATGATAGATCGCATAAAAGGCAAATCGTCAACTACCAGTATTCTCATTCTAGCTTATTTCCCGACCATAAATATTTGAGATAAGCATCGATAAACTGATCAATATCTCCGTCCATAACATTCTGAATATTGCCTGTCTCCTGCCGGGTACGTAGGTCCTTCACCATGGTATAAGGGTGGAAAACATAGGAGCGGATCTGGGAACCCCAACCTATATCTTTTTTTTCGGCGGCATTCTGAGACTTCTCTTCTTCCTGTTTCTGCTTTAAATACTCGTAGAGTCTGGACTTCAGCATTTTCATGGCGGAGTCCCTGTTTTTCAGCTGACTTCTCTGATTCTGACACTGTACTACGATTCCAGTTTCAATATGGGTCATACGGACGGCAGAACTGGTCTTGTTTACATGCTGTCCACCGGAACCTGATGCCCTATAGGTATCTACACGGATATCATCGGGTTTAATATCAACATCTATGGAGTCGTCAATAACAGGAGAAACATAAACCGATGCAAAGGATGTATGTCTTCTTGCATTTGAATCAAATGGTGAGATTCTCACAAGACGGTGAATCCCGCCTTCGCCTTTCAGATAACCGTAGGAGTAATCACCATCCACCTGGAATGAGATTGACTTGATCCCGCCTTCGGCTTCAACAGTATCCATAATAGTTATTTTGTATTTTTTTCGTTCAATCCATCTGCTGTACATACGGTAGAGCATGCTGGTCCAGTCACAGGCTTCTGTTCCACCTGCTCCTGAATGTATGGTGATGAAGGCCGAAAGAACATCTGTCTCTTCACTCAGCAATTCAAGTGAATTGAGATTTGAAAAACTATCTGCAATTTTAGTCAATTGTTCCTGGATTTCAGATTCTAGGGATTCATCCCCCTCCTCTACAGCCAGTTCGAACAGCTCTTTTACATCTGAAAGATCCTGGACAAGTTTTTCCCAGGGTTCAAATTTATTCTTGAGTCTTTTAAGCTGGGCGAGCTTTGTCTCTGCATTTTCGCGGTCATTCCAGAAATTGGGATCTCCCGACTCCTTTTCGAGTTCAACAGCCTGATTCTTTAATTCAGCCGTGTCAAAGTCGCCTCCAGGTATCAAGGATATCCCCGTCAAGGGATTTTAATTTCGTAGATATATCACTAAGCATTTGCGCCTCCGGTGTTTTTTTCTTTAATAATATTCCTGCGCCATCGTTTCTCGGTTAATGATGTAATAACCAGAGTACCCTTAATAGGGTACTGGTATATACGTATCGAGTCATAAAAATCAGTGGAACGGTCCAGGTCCAGCTTCAGACGAGACAGATTATTTTCGTTAATTGATAACGATTCAAATGTATTATTCTGAATCTGCTTAAATCCATAACGAAATAAAAGATTTTGAACAATTTTCTGACTGTCTTCATTACCCAGGTCAACAATGATGGAAACAAACATAAATATACTCTATTTGGCTGTGACCATGCTGTCAATAGAAAGTTCAGAACAAAGTGATTTCACCACTGCTGGCTCCTTCACCATCCATATCAAGAGAACCCTCTGAATCAACTTTCTTTTTATGGATATAGATTGTGAATTTATCGATTAACTGTCTAATCTCATCACCCCTTAGTTCCCAGCTGTCCAGTCCTTCACTTTCAAGGAGCAATTTCAGCCTTCTTTCAAATTCTTCTTTTTCAATTTCAATAATATTAATAATGCTCTTAATTTCGCCAACAAGTTTATCCATGCGGTCCAGATCGCTATTTGCCATCTTGTAGAATTCCAGGAACTGATCTCCTGTATCGATGAGTTCACTCATTTTTTCTTTAATATTAAGGCTGTAATCATTTACTTCATCCAGACTCTTCTTAAGATCTGTACCAAAATTATCAACCTGAACAGCATCCTTATTTGACTGTGCAAAAAAATCCTTTATTAGGACATCTGAATTTTTCTTGAATTCTGTAATGGATTTGATAACCAGATCTACAGATTCTTCAATTGAATCTGTCCGGGATGTGATGTTTTCGATTATATATGACATATTTTCGAGATGCGGCAGCTTGGCAGCCTCAACCCGGCTTGAAATATTTATGGTCTTTACCCAGTTTATTATTCTAGAAAACCCGCTGTATGACTCCTCCAAACTGGCAATATCATGATAGATTCCGTCAAGATTCTTCTGCATGTTTGCCTGAATACTGCCCTTTTTCAGGTGATTCAGGGAAGTCTCTATCTTTCTCTGGATTTCTTCAATCTGGACATCATAAGATACATAAGATCTTCCGCCTTTGATAGAATCTCCAGATTCCTGGATAAAATTGATAAGAGTATTCAGGCTCTCAGATTTAACCTTGAATGTATTGTAATTACCTTCCAGTTCACCATGAATCTCATTCAGTATTTCGTAACAGAATCCAAAAACACGGCTGCCGTAGGACAGAGCATCCAGTTGTTTTTCCAACTCTTTTTCCGGACTATCTTTTATATGCTCAAGAGCCAGGATCACATGATCTACCGACTGTCTGATGATATCATGCTTCTGAACTTCCGAAATAATCTGGTAAAGAGGAGCCTTAATTGAACCAACCTGATTTCTAACGTCTCCCAGAACTTTATCAGATTTAGACTGAAAATCTCTGGTCATTCCTGTGAGTGATGTAAATTCGGAAGCAATGGATTTTATCAGTTCAGATATCTGGCTCTTGTCGTCATTGATGGAATTTATAAAGCTGGAGAATATCTTACTAAGATCATTACCTTTGGTTTTGAGATTCATACTGAGCCGGGCTGAGCTCTTAGAGACTTTCTGCAGCTCTTCCGTTATATAGGGAAAGGCGCCGCCGTTTTTTCCGGCTTTCAGGGCTGTGACCATGGCATTAAGAGAGATAAGTTCAAGTTCTGCCGAATCATCTTCTATCTGGTCAATATAGCTGTCCAGTCTTTTAATCTCTTCAAGCTCTTCGGTCATCATGTCAAGAAATACGGAATCACTTTCGCTCAGACGTTCTAAAAAAACTGTCTGTTTGTGAACTGAAGAGTCAATATCCTGAACCAGATAGTCAAGATTATTGTTTCCGTCAGTATTCAGATTATTGAGTTTAGCATCTAGAGCACGAAACAGATCAGGATAGTTATCCGCCATATTAAGATACACGTCCCCAAGTGAGGTCACAATTTTTTTAAGCTCATCAATTATGGGTAAGACCTTATCCATTAGTTCTCCTGATCACTTCTTCGGCAATTTTCTGCAGTGGGAGAACATTATCTACTCCACCTCTTTTAATTGCTTCATTGGGCATACCAAAAACAACACAGGTCTTTTCATCCTGCGCAATATTATAGGCTCCCGCTTCCTTCATTTCCTTCATTCCTCTGGCTCCATCATCTCCCATACCTGTCATAATGACACCAACTGTATTGGGACCTGAGTAACGTGCGGCTGAACGAAAAAGGACATCAACGGAGGGTTTATGTCGACACACAAGAGGACCGTCTTTAGTTTCTACATAATAACGGGCACCCTGTCTTTTAAGAAGGAGATGCTGATTTCCAGGAGCAATCAATGCTCTTCCAGGATAAACAACATCATTATTCTCTGCTTCTTTAACCTCAATTCTGCAAAGAGAATTCAGTCTTTGTGCAAAAGATTTTGTAAAATGTTCAGGCATATGCTGAACTATTACGATTCCGGGAGAGTTTGCTGGCATCATCTCAAGAAAGATTCTGAGAGCTTCTGTACCGCCTGTGGATGCACCGACGGCTATAACTTTTTCAGTTGTAGCGATAGCCAGGGGTCTATTTGATTTTGAAAGAATTGCATCAGCTGTTAATTTTGGGGCAACGAGACCCTGGGAAACAGGTTTTCTGACCCTGGCTTTAGTTGTTGCGGCAGCACGTATAACATCGCATATTCTTATACTCGATTCCTGAAGGAATTCCTTGGTACCGACTTTAGGCTTTGTTACAATATCTACAGCACCCAGGTCTATTGCGGTGAGTGCATTCTGCCCGCCTTTATCTGTTGTACTGGAACAGATAATGGTGGGTATAGGGTTTTCCGCCATCAGTTTTTTCAGGAAAGTAAGTCCGTCCATCTGAGGCATTTCAATATCAAGGACAATAACATCGGGCTTCTGCGCGGCTATTTTCTTTTCACCGATAATAGGATTCGGCGCTGTGTTGATCACCTCAATATCTCTTTCTGCATCGATGATCGAAGACAATGTCTGACGTACAACCGCAGAATCATCAATTATAAGTACTTTTATTTTTTGTGCTGCCATAGGGATGATCCTTTAATCAGTTTTTTCTATAAATTGTCGGAGCCACCGACAGAAAGGGTAAATTCAATCCGGTTATAGTTTCCGAATGACCCAGAAAAAGGGTTCCGTCGGGTTTGAGATGACTGTGCAGATTAAGGAGTATCTTTTTCTGCTTCTCCTGGGAAAAATAGATAAGGACATTTCTACAGAATATGATATCAAATGTTTTTTTAATATCGTATTTGTCATGCATCAGATTCTGCTGAACAAAACTTACATTTCTTTGAATAATCGGTTTCACTTTGACCAGCTCTTCCGATTTATTTTTACTTTTCAGGAAGTATTTCTTTTTAAGATTCATAGGGATAGTTTCAATGCGGGAATTGTGATAAACCCCCTTTCTTGCTTTTGCAAGAACCTCCTGAGAGATATCAGAGCCGAGAATAGTATAATTCAATGCACCGAAATCCTCTCTGATCCCCTCCAGAACCATGGCCAGAGTGTAAATCTCTTCTCCCGTAGAACTTGCTGAAGACCAGATATCAAAGGATCCGCTTCCATGACTGCGGTCCAGATACGGACGTACGATACTATTCTCAAGATAGACAAAATGGTCGGGTTCCCTGAAAAAATCGGTCTTGTTTGTAGTTACAACATCAATCATAAAGGGGAATTCCTGGCGCATTCCCGTATCGCTGAACAGATAGTCACAGTATTCAGCAAAATTATTGAGTTTTAAGACACGCAGGCGTTTATGTAACCTGGATTCCAGCATGATCCTTTTTATCTCAGGCATACGGATACCAAGTTCCCGTTCTATGAAGTTACTGAGTTTTTTAAACTCCCGGGGCTCAAGTACGGGTCGCTCCAATGAGACATTCATTTCTTTAAGTCCTCTGTCCTGGCCAGTGTGGATATACGGTTTACATCCAGAATCAGGGCGACACTTCCGTCTCCCAGTATGGTAGCTCCAGTGATATAGTTCACATCCTTATACAGCTTACCCATATTTTTGATTACAGTCTGATGATCTCCGATAACTTCATCCACAACAAATCCTGTAACACTGCTTTCAGTCTGAATAACAACAAGATGCTCCCGATCAGGGACATCGCTCTGCTCTGTGAACATTTCACGAAGCCGTATATAAGGTATAACTGAGTCCCTGTACTCTATGAGTCTTTTCTTTCCATGACCTTCCCGCTGTTCTTTTGTCAGCTCCATACAGGCTTGAACCATAGAGAGGGGGAATACATATTTTTCATCGTTTATTCTGACAAGAAGACCCTCAATAATGGCAAGGGTAAAGGGCAGATGGAGAGAAAACTCGGTTCCAACACCCTGTTCACTCTTTATATGAATTGATCCATTAAGCGCATCGATCTGTTTCCGTACTACATCCATCCCCACTCCGCGGCCGGAAACACTGGTAACACTCTGTGCTGTTGAAAATCCAGGCATGAATATGAGACTGTAGATGTCTTCATCACTGAGCTGAGCATCAGAGGCGACAATTCCCTTTTCAACAGCCTTCTTCAGGATTGCTTCCTTATCCAGCCCCTGTCCGTCATCACGAATCTGCAGCTGAACATTGGCTCCAGTGTAATGAGCATCCAGTGTGATGGTTCCCATCTCGTCCTTACCGGTTCCCTTCCGTTTTTCAGCGGATTCGATACCGTGGTCAATTGAATTACGGATAACATGTACCAGAGGATCATTGAGCTTCTCTATTACATTTTTGTCCAGCTCCGTATCACCGCCTTTGGTGACAAGCTGAATATTTTTATCGAGACTGGATGACAGGTCCCGGACAAGTCTTTTAAATCTTGAGAACGTAGTTCCGATGGGAACCATCCTGAGACTCATGGTATTGTCACGCAGATCAGAAGTGAGTCTTTCTATCTGCTCTCCCAGAGACATAAGAGATGCTGATTTGGCCTGTACTGCCAGCTGAGTCAGCCTGGCCTGTGCTGTAACAAGTTCTCCCACAGTATCAACAAGACTATCGAGTTTGGCACTCTGCACACGGATTGTGGCGGTGCTGGTGGTATTTAAATTCTGCTTAATTGAATTGGAGATTTTCTGTTCTTCCAATGCAGATTTTACATCAGAAGCCTGTACTATCCCCTTTTCTACAAGTAGTTCACCTATTTTCTTTCTGGAGTCCAGAATTGCTTCAAGCTGTGAAGCCTCTATGAGTCCTTTATCAATAAGGATCTCACCCAGCTTCCGGTTTTCATCACTGCTTAGAATATTCTGCCAGTCGGATATAATGGAAACATCAACCATAGACTTGGAATCAAGGAAAATAAATACATCCTTAACTTCGTTTATGGCTTTCTTACTTGTCAGATAGATATCCCAGCTGATATAACAGACTTCGGGATTAAAATAATCAAAATCAGGAATACTTTCCTCATGACAGATACAGGCAAATTCGCCCATTTCAGCCAATTCATTTAAAAGCAGGATAGGGTTGGTTCCGGAGAGAAAAAGATTCTCATCAGGTTTGAACTGAATACGAAATGTCTTTTCTTCTTCTTCCTCTTTCGTCTCAGGTGCAGCCGCAACAGTTTCAGCGGGAGCCGGAGTTTCTGATTCTTCTCCGGTCAATGTCTTCATTTTGGAGATAATATCAGAAGAGATTGCTTCAAATTCTGGAGTTGAATCACTCTCGGAATTAAGCATTGCCAATATATGGTCACGGCTTAAAAGAGTCAGGTCAATAAGTTCTTTGCTGACCTGAACAGTTCCTTCCCGGACACCGTCCAGAACAGATTCAACAACATGTGTAAAAGAGGCGATACCTCCAAAATCAAACATGGATGCCGAACCCTTAATTGTATGTATGGCTCTGAATACAGCTGAAATGGAATCAGGATCTTCGGGATTTTCCTCCAGCTCCATTAACAGGTCTTCCAGATTACCGAGGAGCTCATAGGCTTCTTCTTTGAAGGTCTCTTTAAATTGATTCATCATATTCAGTTCTCCTGAAGAAGAGACTTAAAATCGCATAGAATAATTTTGGATTCTACTTTTTCATTCACATCTTTGAAAATGAGTTTCCGTTTCTGATCGGCAAGTGACTTTTTGAAACTGAAAAGCAGCTGTACTATAGCAAAATCAATATCTTCGGCCTTGGAAAAATCAAGAACAATATTTGTTTTTCCACTGCTTAGTTTTTTTAAGGTTTCATGTAAATCTTCTGCCTGTCTGATATCCAAATTACCACTCAGTTCAAGCACTTCCTGTTTTTTGGGAGGCATATTAATCTCCGATGACTTTTTTAATTACGGCCATTACCTTGTCATTATCAAAAGGTTTGACAATCCAGCCGGTAGCACCGAGTTCCTTTCCCTTGTCCATAATATTCTGCTGAGATTCTGTTGTCAGAACCAGAATCGGTGTGAACTTGAAATCTTTCATCTTCCGGAGTTCTCCTAAAAGAGTTAATCCGTCCATATTGGGCATATTTACATCGGTTATTACCAGATCACAGCTTTTACCCTCGATCACTTTAAGAGCATCCTGCCCGTCACATCCTTCGATAACCTGATACCCACCCTCAGTGAGAAAAAATTTTAGACTTTCTCTCACTGTTCGAGAGTCATCTACAATTAAAATTGTTTTCATTTATAGTTCCTTATTTTTAGTTCTATATTTTAGTTCATTCCTGTGGTTCCGCTTTTTCCTGTGGTTCCGCTTTTTCCTGTGGTTCCGCTTTTTCCTGTGTAGAAACCATTGAGATTTCACTTATAGTCAGGACTTTATCAATATCCAGAACAATCAGAAAATTATCATCTTTTTTTCCCATACCTTTTATAAAAGCTGTATCAATTTTTGTACCGATGTAGGGAGTAGGTTCGATTTCTGAATCATTGAGCTCTATTACTTCTTTAACAGAGTCTGTCAGGAGCCCCATGGTTACTGTTTCACCTTCCATGGTTACTTCTGTTACGATAATGCTTGTATCTATATCTTTCTCAGTACTGCCCATTCCGAACTTCATCTTGAGGTCGATAACAGGAACCACACTACCTCTTAAATTGATTATTCCCCGCATAAAGTCAGGCATCCTCGGTACTTTTGTTAGAGAGGTAAATTCCTGAACCTCTTTTACATTACTTACGTTGAGTGCATAACTTTCATTGCTGATTGTAAAAGTCAGGTACTGGGTCATTTCCTGAACGGTCTGTTCTTCCATAAAACATCTCCTTGATGAAGGTTAATTTAATTCTATCATTTTCTCATCGCCAATTCCACATATTTTCTAAATCGTTATTAAACTTATAATATTAGAAGCTTAAAACAGTACGATTTTATCTCCAACAGGTTTTTTAAGAATTGTCTCTCGAAGACCCTCATCCTGCTTTTTGATTTCCCTTATCTTTGTCCTTGAATGAATCTTACGCAACAGAATCTTGCCGGTTTTCGGAAAAAAAAAGATTTTCCTGCCCACATCTTCTCCTGTATTCGATGCAATGATGGGTATACCCTCTTTTGCCAGAAATTGAAGCGCAAACTGGGTGTTGATATATCCCACACCATTGTCTTTATTCATGGGCCCGAACATTGATGCACCTCCAAAGACCTTTGCCTTTAAAGCCGATTTTTGTGATCCCATTTTCATAATATCATTTATGAGGACTTCCATGGCATGCACGCCGTAGCGGGCACTTTTTTCCTCAATGATATTAAGTTGAGTAGATTTCCCTATCCGGGGGAGAAGGAAGTGATTTAAACCACCCTGGTGTTTGGATTCATCGTAGAGAACTACAGAGATACAGGAACCTAGAATTGTCGACATCACGATATCTTCATCGCTGCAGAAATAATCACCGGGATGGAGAATAACCTCTTTCTTATTGAATTTAATATTCTTAACGTTATACATCAGAGACCCATTCCTGTACGTCGCTGTTCCTGCAGAATTCATCGATTGATTCTGCCATTGTACTGATCAGCTTATCGCTGTCTGTGGCTGGATTTGATTCCTTCAATATTTCTTCTGTGGAGAGACACAAGTCATAGAGTAGTTCGGCCCCTACTGTACCGGCGATTCCTTTAATTTTATGAATCCAGACAGCTGCTTCATGATACCGTTTTTTCCTGATAAGATCACTGGCGCTGGAAAAAAACCCGGGTATATCCTTCAGGGCCATTGATAGGAGCTGTGCAGATAACACCCTGTCATCCTCTGTAAAATGGAGAAGGCTTTTTGTGTTGAAATTTTTAATCAGTCTCATTCTATAAGTATAATTCAGGATTTTTTGAATTGCTCTTTAATTATCAATTCTTTCTGCCAAAGGCATCTTCAAATTCTGTCCAGGCTCTATTGCGCTGTTTCAGATTATACTGCTTGGAATTAATCGGTGGAGTGTGCCGCCTTCTGCCGGCAGTGGTTTTCGAGCTGTCTCTTCTTCTGCTTAAAGGTTCGGCTGTGTATCGACTGCCCGAAGACTGTGCCCCCGAATTTCTGCCCTCTGCCTTTTTTTTATTTGGAAGAGCATTGTCCGGTAAGTCTCTGTCACCTAATCCTGAGTACTGACTATGAAAACCGTCCCTCTTTCCGGAGAGACGTAGAAAAAGCTTTCTCCACCATGAGAGAAATCTATAGGCCTCTTCAAATATCTCCAGCAGGTAAAGATCCAGCAGATGGTCTGGCTCCTTGAACTTGATCACACCCTTATCAAAGAAATTATTCATAAAATCCTTGATTTTGCTTACATCCCGGACCTTTTTAAGATTTTTAAAATAATGAACTATGGCCTCAGAGATGATACGGGGTTTCTTCAGTAACTCAGCCAATACAGGAGATTCAATGCGTATCATATCAATGATATCATCGTTAAATGTTTCCCTTGTATAAAAAGTTGTGATTCTATCCTTATTACCTGTACGAAGCATCCGCTCCATTAACTGAATGTAGTGTGATCTGAGCTCCCTGCCCTGCATGGAAAGCTCAGATCTGAAATAGGGATATACATGATCCCGGTGGATATAATGACCATTGATTCCCAGTATGGGAGGGAGTCCCACCTTGGTTGTGACTTTTACTGAGCGTTCAAAAAACAGATCCCTGAAACCTTCCCACTTTTTGGCCAGGGGCTTGATCATCTTGTTCAGTTCTTCTTCTGATACAATGAAATTTTCTTTTCTCAGAATCTCCATACACAACTCTTCCAGAGCCGCATCCCGGGCTGCATTCTCCTTACGTTCATTCGCTTCTTCAGAAGCTGAATTCATATAATAATGATGAAGTATTTCACTGGCCTGAAACAGAGAGGCTTCCAGATGTTTCAGTCTAAGCTGCAGGTCTTCACGGTTCTGAAGTACCTTGGTTGAAAGTCCCTGCCAGAACCGGGGATCCTTTCCGCTCATTTTTTTCTGAATATCAGAAATTTTTATTCCCATAAATCGGGAAACTATTGAGATGAAGGATGTGTTTTTAAGATATCCCCTGATTCTTATCTGACTCTGGGTCACAAGTGATTCAAGTCCCCCTGATGCTATTATCAGGGTTGCACCTGTTTTCAGTTTCATAGAGTAGATTTTTGCAACTTCCTTATTTTTCTTGATAAAGGCCGGACTCAATACCTCGGGGCCGATTGAATCTACAAAATCAAAGGGAACTGTAAGGTTCTGTTCCTCCAGCTCCTCCATCGCAAGAAAGGGCTTGCTTTCATCCAGAAGATTTCTCTGAATTTCATCATCTATGAGACTTGTATAGAACTCAATGGAGTCTCTGTTTGTAATAACTATTCTATTGGGCTTGAGTTCCCCGTCCACGACCTGAAACTTAAGAAGTCCATAATGGGCGTTCTTAATCTTTTTCATCAGGATTTCAATCTGATTATTCGCAAAAAGGATATCTTTTCCGGCATGCAGAACGAAGCGATTATAGTCCAGAGACGGATCAAAAAAATCACAGATTCTGTGAAATATCCTTCTCTGTTCCTGTGTAAAACTGCCTACCTGAGAAAGGAATTCCTCTCTTTTGGGCAGATCCATTTGAAATACAGAAGGAAGTTCCTTTGTTTCCTGAACTTCTGCATTTTCATTTGCTTCCGGCATCTTCGTCCTCTTTCCGCTTTTTCTCTCTGATCTGAGAAACCAGATTCATCAGGTTTCTTAAAACCAGAGCTACACCTACACCGAGCATCAATGCTGAAATAATACGTCTCCAGAACATACTAATCATCATATACTTAGATGTTTACTTATACAACGATTATTCTTTTACTTCGGCTCCGCGGATAAACCAGCAGCGGTGGCCGTTTTTCTTTCCCTGAAAATCGTCAGAGACGGTCCAGGAACTCTGCTCTTCAATTGTATATTCCTCCTCCAGAACCTTATCCATAACAAACTGTCTGTAATTATTTGAAAATATAAGAACTCCACCGTGTCTCAATCTCTTCATACAAAGATGAATCAATCCTGCGTGATCGTTTTGTAAATCAAATTCAGAGTTTCTGGATTTTTTGTTAAAAGAGTTTGGTGGATTCAAATAAATTATATCGTAATATTCTTTATTGTTTCTCAAATACTCAAAGCTGTCTGATTTTTCAAATTTATAATCTTCTGGTTCCAGTTTATTAAGAGTGAAGTTATCCTTTCCCCAGCTTAGAGAAGACCTGTAATTTTCTACAGATACAATTTTAGATGCTCCTCCAGCTGCAGCCATAAGACTAGCAGTACAGCTATAGGAAAAAAGATTAAGTACAGATTTTTCCTTGCTGTTCTCTAACAACCAACGACGGATATTCCTATGTTCCAGAAAAATTCCTGTATCTTGATAATCAGCAAAATTTACCCAGACTCTTTTATTCCATTCTTTTATAAGGAAACGTTCCCCTCTAGGTTCAGGCGTACTATACTTTTCCTTTCCGATCTGACGGTGTTTCTGCTTTAGATATATCTGATGCTTTGGTATTTCAAAGAGTGCACTGAGAATCTTTAAACTTTCACTGACTCTCTTTTGGGCTTTCACCTCATCAACTCTAAGGGGCGGTTTATACTCCTGCACATGAATCCATTTATCTTCGTATACATCAATGGCAAAATTAAAGTTAGGAAGGTCAGCGTCATAGACTCTATAACAACTTACATCTTCACGCTTCATCCATTTTTTAAGGTGTTTTCTTCTCTTTGAAAGGCGGTTTAAGAATTGACGACCCTCATCAGACCACTCCATTTCAGAGACAGGAAGGCGTTCAGTCTTAGAATTATCTTTTTTCTCTGTATGACTGAAAAGATCATAGTGTACCAGAAAGCAGGAAAGAGGACCGTTCATCACTTTATTTTCACGGGTGCTTCGTAGTCCTATGGACTTGATTAGAGGTTTTTCATCGGAGATTACAGTCAACTGCCAATTGCTGAACTCCTCTTTTTTAACAAGCTCTCCCAGTTCACGGTAGAGAGAATAGAGAGCCCCTTTATCACCAATCCTATGACCATAGGGAGGGTTTGTTAATAAGAGTCCCCTGGGGGATTTCGTCATAGCCTCTGTGAAATGAAAATCTGATAGCTCCTGTTTCTCTACATGGATATACTTTTCAAGTCCGGCTCTTTTTATATTCTCTGTTGCAGCGGCAATAGCATGACGGTCATTGTCGTATCCAAAAATCCGAGGGAGTTTTTCAAGGCCTGCCTTCCACTCCTGTTCTGCACGATCCATACACTCTTCCCAGAGATCCTGGTCATGCTCTGTCCAGTGGAGAAATCCGTAATGATTTCGATGAAGCTGAGCTGGTAATCCACCAGCGATCATAGCTGCTTCAACCAGGATGGTACCACTGCCACACATGGGGTCCAGAAATATAGAGCCTTCACTGCTCATCTCTTTCCATCCGGCACGCAGCAGCAGAGCCGCAGCAGTATTCTCACGAAGAGCCGCCTTTGCTGTATCCAGACGGTATCCCCGGTTTGAAAGACTGTCTCCAGAGAGATCGAGGTAGAGTTCGGCTGAATTATCTTCCTGCACATGAATCTGAAAGTTATAATCAGGGTTTTCTCTGTCTACATCAGGACGGCTTCCAGTTTTATCTCGCCAGAAGTCGGCAATTCCGTCCTTAAGTTTCAGGGCGACCATTTTCTGGTTCATCTTGCTTCTTTTCAGAGTTGAACGGCAGGAAAATGTTCCATCCTCCCTCATTATACTGTCCCATGGAAACGCGGCAGCCCCCGCAGTAATAGCGTCAAGACCGTCAATTTCAAATTCATGCAGACGCAGCAACAGATGCCCGGCGATTCTGGTCTTCAGAGAGAATTCATAGAGAAACTCCAGGGAGGCCGTAAAGGAGAGCCCTCCCCTTGTTCTCTTATCGATTGTCCCGCCCAGTGCCAGAACCTCCTCTTCAAGAAGGTCTTCCAGATACACCGGACAGGCGGCAAATAGTTTATATGTTTTCATTATTTAATGAGGATAAATTCCACTCTCCTGTTTTTCCATCTATTCTCCAGATCACTGTGGGGAACGATGGGATCCGTGCCGCCCTTACCGGCGACATCCATCCTGCTGTCCTGAATCCCAAGTTTACTCAGGGATTCCTTGACTACGGCTGCTCTGGAAAGGGAAAGTGGCTGAAGCTCTTCTTTCTCTTCCCGGGCTGCCCTGACAGGATTGTCATAATACTCGCTCACCGCATGGCCTTCAACCAGGATCTTGTAAGAACCGTACTTTTTAAGGACTTCCGCAAGACGTTTCAGAATCTCCTGGTTTTTGTCACCCTGTTCACCCGATGCAACAAGGCTGGCCTTATAGGGCTGGAAGGTTATATTGGATATTTGAACCTTTAGTCGGTTACCATCTCTGATTACAAGGATATCTACGGGTATCTTACCTGATTCAACTGTTGAGTGACCCAGGAAGTCTGTTACTCTGATCTCATAGGGGTAATCTTCTGCAGACTGTACCAGTTCACCCTGACGTGATCTTCCATCCCAGATAATTCTCTCGGAAGGTCTTCCTCTACCGCCGAAGCTGATAAAATCGTTACCTTTAGGATCCTTGATGGTCATCTGCCAGTCCCTGATGGGAGACAGATCCTGAACCGTAAGAGCAATCTTCAACTCATCGGACACATTATCATCATCCGGAGAGAAAGGTACGGGAGAGATCCCCACAACCACTGAGGGGGCTGAATTATCCACAAGAAACTCACGGCTCCTGGCCTGAGGTCTGTTTCCCTTCTTATAGTGAACTGTCAGTTCCCCGATAAAATTTCCTTCGAGAAGTTTACCGGCATCATCACGTCCGTCCCACTCCAGAAGCTCGGGAACAGAAGATTCTCCGTTGATGGTTCTGACTGCCTGACCTTCTGCTGTTTTAACAGCGAGATTCCAACCCTCTATACCCTTGGTATTACCTACATGTACCGTAAAGCTCTGTATACTGAACTCCTCTGACATAGGTGAAAAAATAGCATTCTTCGCTGTCAGATAAACGGGTGTGGAAGCCGTATCAATTTCAATGTTCCGCAGAGACTTTTCTGCACTGTTCCCTGCCGCATCAGATGTACTCAGCTTGTAGTGATATACTCCGTCTGCCGCAATATTACCGTTTTCATCAGTGCCGTCCCAATCAAAGTTTCCGGGAGTACCGCTCCAGAACCAGGTTCTTATTGTTTCACCGCTGTCATTCATCATAACTGCTGTGAGTTCTGCTTCCTTGCTGGTACTCTGACGGATCATAATAGAATCACCGGAACCGTCACCGTCTGGTGAAAAGAGAGTCTTATCCGCTTCAACTGTAAGTACAGGTGCAACGGTATCCTTCTCAAACACACCTGTGACAGCCTCGGGTCTGTCACCCTTTGCATAAACAACAGAAAGCCTGGCGGAATAAAAACCATCAGCAGCCTTGGCTCCTGATTCAGACTCACCCATCCAGCTGTAGTATTCTTTTATGGCTCCGCTGCCCTTCCAGCTCTTCACCACAGTACTGTCCGCTGCAGCAAGAACATCAAGGGTCCATGATTCAATCTCTGAAGGATTATCAATGATTGTATAGAATCTGACCTCATCCTTTGTTCCGTTATTATTGGGACTGAATGCATCATCACTTACTGTTATCTGTACAGACATTTCTCTTGTATCCAGGCTGAACCTGTGGGGAGCAGAGATTCCGCGGTTACCGGCCTTATCATAGGCTTCCAATGTAAAACTGTATTTACCGTCGGTAACGGGACGACCGTCCTGATCTCTTCCGTCCCATACCAGTATGGGATCGGCTTTGCCTCTCCAGAAGTAGGAACGTACAATCTGATTATCTCCATCACGGATAAAACCTTCCCAGTAATCCTCCTCTGAAGTTTCAAGGCTGAGAGTAAGTGAATCCTTGAACCCGTCTCCGTCGGGAGATAGAACAAGATCACCGCTGACCTTACCTACAGGTGCTGTGGTATCCACAGTAAAAGCAGGTGAGTAGGCTTCGGGGTTATATCCGTTCTGATACTTAATAGTAAGGAATCCTCTATATTTTCCTTCAGCAAGGCTGCCGTTCACACCGGCATCACCGTCATAGTTGATGGACTTGGGTACTTCGAGTACACCCTGTTGTCTGCTGTTATAAGACCAGAACATACGTCCAGTCAGGTCCTGAACCTGTAGTTCCCACTCCACAATCCCCGAAGTAACAGGAATATCCGGACCAAAGACTACATTATCGCTTCCTTCAGTATTCCCGGGGCTGAGCCATGCATTGTTTATCGTGAGATTGACAGGGGGCTGTTCTGTATTGATAAGTATATTCTCAAGACTGCCGGAACCATAGTTTCCTGCCAGATCTGTAGATTCAATAAAATAACGGTAAACACCGTCGGGAACAATCTTTTCATTATCATCTTTTCCGTCCCAGACAAAGTCTGCAGGGTATCCGTTTTCTATGATGTAATTTTTAAAAGCAGATGCGCTCTGATTCTCTATTTTAGCTTCCCAGAGCAGCTCCTCGGAACCGCTCTGTTTAATACCCAGACTGTCCTTGTTGCCATCACCGTCGGGTGAGAAAATCAGATCAAGACCGTCAGCCTGTACAACTGTAACTTCAGGGGCTACGGTATCAAGAATAAGGATCATCAGTTCTGATTCGGCCAGGTTGTCATTATCATCCCAGAAGGCCATCTTGAAACTGTATGTTCCATCTGCAGCTATCTCTCCTGAGTCCATAACACCATCCCATCGGAAGGTCTCCGGCAGTGTTGTACCGACCTTGGCGGAAAACATTCTGTCAAAAATATTTTTGAAGCTTTCGTTTTCAGGCCGCTCATCCTTGTTGTTAAACACTTTCACAAGAGTTCCCTCATCATCATAAATGGAGAAGGTATAGCCCATAATAAAACGCTCATCCTCTGCCAAATAGGGAAGATCAAGTTCATCCTGTACACCATTAAGATTGGGAGATATATAAATTGGCTCTTTGTACTCATGTGTGATAACCGGAGGATTCGCATCTCTGATGCCGAAAGGAATTGTTGCACCCACCCCGATGGCTCCTACTGAATTATAGAGGGGGGCTCCAGCTGCCTGAAATTCCACTTCACTGGTCTGCTGCCTGGTCTGCTCTTTATCCTTTGGTTTAAATGAAAAATTATAGGAAAGTCCTACAGATGGGATGATCGTCTGAAAATTACCGTTGATTGTATCAGATAGAATTACAGAAGATGATGTGAATATTTTAAGATTCTTCTGAATTGTGAATACCTGGCCCAGCTCAAATTTTATATCAGTAAATGTGGGGAATCCCAGATCTGAGTTGAGTGCCCAGTTGAAGTTTTCTTTATCAATAATATCAAAACCTGCTCCCAGCTGGAGTGTCAGGTTATTGGGAATTGCATTAAGATAGCTGCCGCCGTTGGTATATCCCTTACCCAGTTTATTTAAGGATGCTCCCCAGCGGAAATTTTTGAACTTACCAATAGTACCGGGTGTATGAATCACACCAAGATTGAGACCGAGGCCCCAGTCCATACCTGAGCCGATGGCTCCGGACAGTGAAAATCCGGTGTAAAGATTTTTATAGATCTCTTTGGAGAATCCGAAATCCATGGAACCGAATGTTCCGAAGTCCATGTCAGGAGCATCCAGACCGTCGGTAGTCAGAAAATGAAGATTTCCTGTAAACACCCCATATTTTGATGGAACAGCCAGGGCAGTATTGATAGCATGTCCCATACCGTTATCATCCCAACCTGCAAGATTTATATAGTTCAGGTCAAGAATGATTCTCTGGAAATTACCCGAGGCGGCAGGATTGATACCTGCTGACTGTGGAGAATCCATATTTGTCACCGAGGCTCCGCCTCCCAGAAACAGGGGGGAATACAAAGGATAGGCCAGCTCACCGCTGGACTCTGCAAATGCCCCGAATGGCATTATTAATAATAAAAGGATTATTAGACTTAACTTTATGGAAATCTTCACAGTTCACTCCTGTACAGCTGCAATATTAAAATCAGACATACTAATCTTAACCTAATATCAACACAATATCCTAATTGTAACAAAAAACTGCAAAGAGTACAGAAAAGAGTAAACGAATACTATTGAAATGTGCCATTCGGCCTATCAGGGGGGGCTTAATCACGGATCTGCATATTCCTCATTATTAATTTTTATGGAAAATTAAAACAAAAGTAGAATTATGTCGCCACTTTGAGTGTTCATTCATCAGTTTTCCCTAAGAATTTCAATAACAAAGTTCAGTTAAATATAAAAATACATATTTTTATTCCCTATAATATTTTATAAACTATGATTCTGTAACAACTACAAAACTTAAGCTGAACGACTGTACAGATAAATATTGATGTTAAAGAAATAATTCAATTTTACATCGGCCGGGAATGAAATGATCAAAGAAAATTTCAGTGTTAAAAGAACTTTATCAATTTTTTCCTCTATTACAGGACTGGGAATAGTCATGATGAATACGATTCTCTTTCTTTTTTTTAGAGGACTGTGTTTAAATGAAATAGATTTTAACCCGTCAGTTTTATATCTATTTATATTTTTGATCGTTTTATTTACCGGAATGGGATTTCTTATCCTGGCAGTCCTGTTTGTATATAAAAAAGAGATCAGGATTCTCAAGGATAATATTCAAGACAAAACTGAGCAGATCAGGTCTTTGGAACAGAAGATAAGTATGAAGAAGCAGGTTATTGATTTGGATAATTTCTCCATTACTTCAATGGAGACAAATGTAGTTAGAGAACTTTGTCTTCAGCCTAACCTTACAAATAAAGAGATTGGCAACAATCTTGATCTCAAAACAGGTACTGTAAAACAGTATATGAGTAAAATCTTCAAAAAACTCGCTATCAATTCCAGAGAGGAACTGGTAGACCGCTGTAAATTTAACTTCAGGAACTAAAACATCACAATAAATGATAGTAATAATGCCCCGGTCTTTTGCCAAGACATCGATAAAGGAATAGAATGATGAAAACTGATTTCTGGAGTAAGTATGTCTGAAGATTCCTGGTTTTCTGATGAGTGGTTCTGGAAGAACTATGGCCCTATTATGTTTGATGAGGAGCGTATGGCATCTTCGGCTTATGAGGCAAAAAGGATCAGGGAGATCTGCGGACTGAAAGAAGGTGCATCTGTTTTTGACTGCTGCTGTGGAATGGGACGGCATAGTGTTGAGATGGCTGAAGCAGGTTGTAAGGTTACAGCTGTAGATCTGTCACCAGGTTATATTGAGATGGCAAGAGACGCTGCAAAAAAGCACTCAGTGAATGTTGATTTTATAAATCAGGATATACGGAGTATAGATTATCAGGAGTGCTTTGACGCTGTGATAAATATGTTCAGCTCATTTGGATATTTTGATGATCCCCATGAAGATCTTGAACTGTTAAAGAAGCTGCATAGGTCCCTGAAACAGGGAGGCACCCTTTTCATGGAGATGTCGGGCAAGGAGGTTATTGCCCGGGATTTTGAAGAGCGTACCTGGTTTGAACGAGAGGGCCTAAAAATTCTTCTGGAATATTCAGTTGATCTGAACTGGACAGAACTATGCAATCACTGGCTCTTCTTCAAGGATGATAAGATGACTGAATACAGTTTTTCACATAGGATCTTTTCTGCAGCAGAGATGGCGGACCTTTTATGGAAAGCCGGATTCAGCACCATTGAAATTTACGGTGATTTTGAACAGTCACCCTATGATCATAAGGCAAAGAACCTGATTCTTGTGGGACGTAAGGATTGATTGCAGCTGCAAGCTGATTATTCAGAGATCAGTTTGAACTCAGTACTGGTCATCTTGAACTTATCTTTTATTCCTTCTGAGAGATAAACATGATCTTTATCATCAACAATGATGATATCAATATTGTCATGAGCTGCAGCATATTCCAATGCAGCTATACGGCCCATTGAAAACAGGGCTGTTGAAAATCCGTCAGCAGTCATACTCTCATGGGCAATCACTGTAAGGCTTTCTATTCCGTTGTCTACGGGGTATCCGGTTACCGTGTCCAGAATATGATGGTAGTGAATACCGTTTTCTTCAAAGAAGCGTTCGTAGATACCCGATGTGACAACGGCAGTGTCTGCAGTGGAGAGAATTCCAATATACTGACCTCTGCTGTCCCGGGGATTCTGTATACCGATTCTCCACTGAGATCCGTCAGGTTTGGATCCAATAAGCTGAACATTCCCCCCCAGGTTGATGATAGCCGATGTAACACCGGCTGCTTCAAGTTCCCTTTTTACAAGATCCGCCGCATGCCCCTTGGCTATACCACCAAGATCCAGCCGCATTCCGTCCTGCCCCAGAGTGATATTTCTGCCGTCTATCTGTATGGCGCTGTAATCCACGGTCTCGATGGTTTTTTCTATTTCTGAGCCTGGGGGCACTCTCTGATGAACACCTCCAATATCCCAGAGAGCGACAAGGGAGCCGATAGATGGATCGAAACGACCATCCGATTCATCTGCTATTTCAAGAGCTTTTTCAAGAACAGAGAGTGAATCACTGCTGAGTTGCCCCTCACCTTCTCTGTTGATTTTAGAGATTTCACTTTCAGGGATATTTACACTTAAGCGCTGTTCCATATCTTCTATACGGGCAAAGGATTTCTCCATTGCCATATCAACGAGGGATGGATTATCCATGGCGTGTATGGTGATAAAACAGGAGGTTCCTAAAAATATTTCAGATGAGGAGACCGGTTCCATACTACTTCCCTTACAGGAAGTGAAAAGTAAAAATATTGAAGCCCCAAGGGCGCTGTATTTCTTCATGATTTCTGATTATGTACAGCTGTCCATGAAATGTAAAGAGAGAAGAGTCAGGAGTTAAGAAGCAGTCTGTATTAGAAAAATTGCTGGATAATATGAATGCTTATATGGTATTGTAGTCTAATTCATTAAACAAAGAGAAAATCCTTTATGAAAATCCGAAATAAACTCTATCTGATTAATGCAGCCGTGTTTCTTCTGTTCAGTCTTATATTCACCTTTTTTATCTATTCCTCCTTTAAGCTCCTGGACTTAAAAGACCTTCAGAGAGATGCCGCTTCAGTAAGAAACAGCATCCTCAGGGTTGAATATGCCAATAGAGCTGTTCTCAATTCAAATGAAGCCCCCGTACATAACCTGAAATGGTCCGGAGAGGATTCTGCACAGAAACTTAGGGAGTTTTCAGAAAATATTGATCTCGCCTACCTTGATGATGAGACTGTAGAGAGTATCCGGGAAATTCAAAAAAACTTTCTCAGTCTGGATTTTGATCAGTATATGGAGGATCTCAGCGCAGCGATTTTTGAAATCAGACCAAAGATTTATGGTACCAGTCTTAATAAACAAATTGTTGATATAACTTCTTCTTCAGACATTAATGGGGAATTGTATTTTCCTATACTTGATATAACAGTGATGATAAAAAACTACATCCTCTGGCACCGGCCTCTGGCAGATGCCTATGTAACAATAACAAATGACATTATTCAGGAAGTTCAGGATCAGATCCGCCGTATTATGCTTCAGACTGCTCTTACCATGGCTGCTGGTATTATCTTGTCTATTCTGGTCATTTTCCTGATTTACAGAAATATGATCAGTAAGCTTCAGCATGTAAGGACTGGTATACAGAAAATATCTTCAGGAGACCTTCTGACCAGAATCAATGTGAACTCAAAAGATGAGCTTGCAACCATTGGTACCAATTTTAACCTTCTGACTGAAACTATCTGGCAGAAATTGAACAATATCGGAAGTATTATCCATGATATGGGACAGTCCCTTGAAGAAGAAGAGACCAGTCTTTCTCTGGAACAGACCATCCTTGATCTGGCTATAGAGAATACTCATGCCGACTCCGGCGCCTTTTACAGTCCTGATCACATTAATCGTAAAGTCAGATGTCTTTTAAAGAGCAGCAGATTTGCACTCCCTTTTGAGGATCAATCACTTGCAGATGAACTCCCCTTCGGCCAGACAATTATCGGTATGAGTGTACTGTCAGGAGAATCTCTGTTTTTGAAAAATCTTGATGGACAGAATCTGATTCCCCGGAAGAACATGTTTGAGAAGGGATATATTTCATCCTGTCTTATTCTGCCTCTTATAATAGATAAGGAAGTGAGGGGTCTGCTTTGTCTTGAAAAAAACAGTGAAAAGGATTTCTTTTCGGATATGGACTATGAGAATATTCAATCCTTTATTGAGTTCAGTGCTATTACACTGAATAATCTGGCTCAGTATAACCGACTGATTGAGAATTCCGGTCTAAATAGGGAAATGGAAATTGCCTCTGATATTCAGAAGAGTCTTCTGCCTCCCAGGCTGCCCAGGGTCAGCAATTTTGATCTCTCTGTAAAAACCTTTACACTCAAGGGAATCAGCGGTGATATCTATGATTTCTTCCCTCTTGGAAAAAACAGATGGCTTTTCTGTCTGGCTGAGGTTGAGGAGAAAGGGATTGCCTCTTCCATGCTTCTGGTTATTTTAAGAACCCTCGTCCGTATTCTGGTAAAGGTGGATCAGGAGCCTGCAGAAATGTTGAACAATATACTTGATAACTTTTATGAGACTACGGGTATCGAGACTGCATTGAAAATCAATCTCTGCCTGATGGAACCTGATATAAAAACCTTTCATTACTGCGGTACTCAGGGACAGAAAATGCTTCTATTTGATAAGAAATCCAATCAGGTAAAGATGATCAATGCGCAGCAGAAAGGGAATAATCGATTTATCTCAGTAAAAGGTTTGCTCCGAAAAGATGTATTTCTTTTACTGATGACTGACGGTTTTTATGCCGTTCGTAATGAACATGATGAAATATACGGGTGGGAACCTGCTCAAAATATTCTTCAGAAATATTCCGACAAGGGTCTGAGCTGGCTGCAGGATGCGGTGAATAAGGATCTCTCCTATTTTGAAAGAAATCTGGAGCAGAGGGATGACAGAACAATCTTTGTTGCAAGATACAAAGGAGCTAAAGGATGAAAATACAGACCCGAATCACCCTGACCAGTTTAATACTTATCCTAGGTCTTCTTTTATCTTCAGCCTTTCTGTTCCTCCGTTTTTCAACTGTCTATCAGCTAAAAAACTTTCAGCAGGACTGTGTAGATCTTAATATCTCCATGTCCCGTTTCACAGACAGGAATCTCAGTTTTTTTACAGAAGTAAATGACCCCCATGTTCTCAGTGACTACTGGATGACTGATCTTATTGAGTTTCATAATGACCTGAATACAGTTATCGGATCGGACCTGATTTCAAGGCTCAGTCCGGTATACAAAACACTTGTTAAAACAAGAGAACAGCAGTGGGATGTCACCTACAATGATGTAATTAATCCCTTCATTCTCGAACTGAACAGATTTAACGGTTCTGAAATGGCCGATGATGTTGAAAAAGGTGGTTTCTATACACTCCTCACTTTAAAAAAGTCTCTTAATGACCAGTCGGCAGTTAGACAGCTTGAGAAAATTCATGAATATCAGAAGACTCTTGATACCTTCCTGTCCATCTACCAGTATAGTGTTGAGGGATTAATTGATAAGCTCGATAATGAGGTCAGCAACTTTGTCAATGACAGTATTATTCTAATTTTTTCCATTATTTCAGCCATTCTACTGATCTCTCTTATCATTTCCTCAAGGTTTTCCAGGGTTCTGGTCCGGCGGATAGAACAGACCAATGAACAGGTAGAGATGATGAAGGACGGTTCTCTGGAGTTTGCAGAGGACAAGGAAAGTATAGATGAGTTTGATGAGCTGGTTCATGACTATCACTATTTCTCACGAAACCTCTCAGAACGTTTGAACTCACTCAAGATTTTGTTTCAGGATATAGGCAATTCTATCGGAGACCATACGGATATCGGAGCCTTTCAGGAGACTATTGTTGAACTGGGTATGGATTCTGTAAATGCCGACAGCGGTATACTCTTTCTGGTCGACAGCGAAAAGAATATTCTCAATATGGTTCAGCGGGTAGGATTCTGTCCCCCTCCATTTCCCCTGGAAAGGGAAGTGACCATGGTTCGAAAAAATGTTGAAGAGTATTTTGAGGCACACCCTCTGGATACAGATACTCCGGTATTCGGGCATCTCATGCAGAGTGGAGAGGCCCTTTTCATTAAAGATAATGAAGTAAGCGGCAACCTGCCCTACAATTCCAGCCCCGATGAGTGGCTTTTTATCTCATCGTTTATCTGTCTGCCCCTTATAGTCGGTAAAAAACTGATGGGGATTCTAACTTTTTATAATACAGAAGAGAAGAAAATCTTTTCAGATATGGACTTTACGTTTATCAAAGCCTATTCGGATTATACAGCCCAGTCCATTGATAATGTGTTCAAATATCAGAGTCTTCTGGAAAACAGAGAGATAGAAAAGGAGATTGATATTGCCGCTTCAATCCAGAAAAGGCTGCTCCCCGCAGAGATGCCTGATTTCTCAATCGGAAGTGCGAGAATCCACTCAAGGCCTGCCAGAGGAATCTCGGGAGACTACTTTGATGCCATACGTCTGGATGAGGATAAGATTATCTATACGGTGTGTGATGTTGCCGGTAAGGGTGTACCTGCCTCTATGCTGATGATCATGATCAGAACCATACTCCATGCTATCTGTCATAAACATAAATCTGCGGATACTCTGCTTAAGGAAATAAATTATCATATTGCGGGAAGAATCGGTGTAGATCAGTACGCCACCATGGCTGTATTTATTCTGGATGAGAAGAAAAGAGAGATGTCCTACTCCAATGCTGCCCACCACCCTCTCTATCTTTTTAGAAACAGGGAGATGGAGTTCAGAAGTTTTGATACCGAGGGACTGCCCATTGGAGTGGACAGAGATGCCGTATTCGGTCACAAAAGAATTAAGCTCCATGACCAGGATTATCTTTTTTTGTTTACAGATGGTCTTCCGGAAGCGAGAAGTCGCCATGGAGCAGAACTTTCTGTGGAGCAGCTTCTCCGCTTTCTGTCTGAAAACCTTGCAAAGATTCCTGAAGATCTGATTCCAGCTGTTCAGGACTATATTGCCCAATTTACCCGGGATGCCAAACAGCATGATGACCAGACCTTTCTGGCTCTGCAAATTCGCTGTTGAAAAAAGATAAGCGCCGGAATCGGCGCTTATCAAAATTTAAATACGATAGAAAGTGTTACTCCCTGTCTGAATCTGTTTTAGAAGTTTCAGGTTCAGACGCAGGTTTGTCCATATTACTCTGAACCCATTTCCGACTGTAGAAAGCCTGTATTCCCTGCAGAATGCCGCCGGCAAATACAGTGAATCCTAAAATACGGAAAATAATCTCCGCCGCTGCAGCTGAAGCCAGACAGAGGAGAACCCCTGTCAGAATCATGATGATACTGGATATTACATGATGAATACCGCTGCCGGGAAGTTTATTGGACAGAAGATCAACCACTCCGTAGAAGATAAGAAACAGCCCCAGAAGAATCAGGGGTATCCCTACAGATATATTACCAAAACTGATAGGAAAGGAGAGAATCACCAGACCGCTTATGAGCATGATTAATCCTCTGATTAGTATAATCCACCAGTTTTTCTGTATAGAAGAGAACTTGAACGACAATACAATCTGACTGATACCCAGCCATATCAAATAGAAACTGAATACCAGTGATACAAATACAACTCCGATTGTGGGGAATATCATCAGAATTAATCCGATAACAGCACTTATACATCCCTGAATAAAGGTGTAAAACCAGCTGTTTTTTAATATTGTGCTGCCGTTAGCATTTTCTACAGTACCTTCCATTCCTTTACCTACCTGTCTTTATAGCGTTATATGAGTATTATTCCTGTGAACGCAGGTTTATTCAAGTTCCAGAACTGACTTCAGCTGAGCTGGTTCCAGTCTGAAAGGAGATCCCTTACCCTCAAGGAAATGGTGTTTCTTCAGAAGATGTAGAGAAATCGTTGAGTACATTATGGACTCACCCTTCTCTATGTTTCTTACAACCGTAGTTATCTTCCTGTGAATACCATCCTCAAAAGGACAGGGAAGATGACCTCTGGCCTCGGTGGTCTGAACAATCCATTTTTCGTCTACAGTGATAGGTTCGCCCAGTCCGTTTCTCCCCTCTTCCATCATGTCTTTGAGAGTCTGGACTACAGTTTCGATGTCTATTCCCTCATGACGTAGAATCTCTTCTGATTCAACTATGATGTCCTGAAGTGGTCTTTTGTCATCACCCAGAAAGCCATCAGCCGTGATTACTCCCGGAGCCATGTTTTCCTGAGCTTTTCTCGTATTCGGTGTCATCTTCATATAAAATTTCCTCCGATCTAGGCGAATTTATCGTAATAAATATTCTCAAGAGCTATACCGTTGCCGGTCATAACATTATTACAGGCATTGATCATACCGGGGCTCCCGCAAAGGTAGCCTTCCATTTCAGTTTCTACGCCGATTTTGTCTTTGATATATCGATCGAGTACATCTGTAATGAGTCCAACGTCTCCTTTCCAGTTATCCTCTTCCTGAGGCTCTGACAGAGCGGGAATGAAATGGAACCATGGATTTGCCTTCTCCAGAGCCCTCATCTCATCCATATAGAACATGTCTTTCAATGAACGTGCTCCGAAAAAATACCAGAGATCCCGCTGTGTTATGTTGCTGTCAATCATCTCGTGAAGAATAGATTTAAAGGGTGCCATACCGGAACCACCGGCAACACAGACCATGGTAGCATCGGTTTCAGAGCGTCTGAAATCTCCGAATGGTCCTACAAGATCCATTGTGTCACCCTCTTTAAGCTGCTCATGAACGTAGGTTGTGGCAATTCCACCGGGAACCAGTCTGATAAGAACCTCAACCTTGTGGTCATCCAATGGTCTGGAAGACATGGAATAGGCCCGCTGAGTACCGCCCTTAACTTTTTTGTAGGGAGGAACAACAATCTGTATATACATTCCCGCCTTGAATTTGATGTCTTCATCACCCAGATCGAAGAGTACTTCCTTGATATCGTAGGTCAGGTCTTTGATACTGAGAACCTTTGCCTTGAACTGTTTTACATTAAACAGATCATCTGGAATATTTATTGCCAGATCTGCTTTTACTTTGATCTGACAGGAGAGGTGGATGCGCTCTGCAATCTCCTCATCCGTGAGATAAGGGGTTTCTGTCGGCAGGTGTTGACCTACATCACTTGTGATCTGACATTTACAGGCCCCACAGCTCCCCCTTCCTCCACAGGCAGAGGGTAGAAATATTCCTTCCGAGGCAAGCAGACCCAATAGAGGTTCTCCACCTTTTACAGTCAGTTTTTTTGTTCCGTTATTTATATCAATTTCACAATCACCGTAGTTGTTTACAATCTTATCGACCACTGCGATAAGAGCTGCCAGCACGGCGGCGATTGCTGCGATAGTTAATGGTGCAGTAATAAAACTCATGTACAAAAATCTCCTTTTTGCTAACTACTGAACATTCAGCATGCCGGAAAAACCGACAAAGGCCATGGCCATAAAACCAATGGTGATCAGGGTTATTCCCGGCCCCTGCAGACCTGCTGGTACTGGTGACTTCTGCAGCTTCTTCTGAATGGCTGCAAGTGCCATTATGGCAAGCCACCAACCCAATCCTGAACCGAGTCCATAAAACAGGGTCTGGAGAAAACTGTAATGTCTGATCTCAACAAAAAGTGCGACACCCAGGATTGCGCAGTTAACCGTAATCAGTGGAAGAAAGATTCCCAGGGACAAATAGAGTCCCGGTGACACTCGGTCAATCACCATCTCAAGAATCTGTACGGTTGCCGCAATTACGATTATAAATACGATATACCGGAGATAGAGAAGATTCATGGGAATAAGCATATAGTTAAGAATAGCCCAATTTATAACAGAGGTGAGAGTCAGAACTACTGTAACAGCCATTCCCAGGCCGTTTGATGACTTTATATCCTTGGAAATTGAGATAAAAGAGCACATTCCCAGGAAGTTTGCCAGCAGAATATTACTGGTGAAAATAGATGCAAATAACAGTACAAATGGATTTATATCGGGAGTCATCTGGCCGCTCCTTTTTTAAGCATTATTGATTTGACAACCCAGAGGAATGTTCCAAGCAGAAAGAAGGCACTGGGAGCCATAACCATGATTGTCCAACGTGTAAAACTTTCAGGCATTACAGGAAAACCGAAAAGAGTACCGAAACCAAGAAGTTCTCTTATAAAAGCGATAATCATCAAAACCCACATATATCCAAGACCGGATGTAATGCCATCCCAGAATGAAAGAAGAGGTCCATTGGCCTGTGCGAATGCTTCGGCACGTCCCATGATGATACAGTTTGTAATAATCAGACCGACATAAGGCCCCAGTGATTTACTGACTTCAGGCAGATAAGCCCTGAGAAGAATATCAACAATAATTACATAAAATGCGATGATCAGGGTCTGCACAATCATTCTTACCTTGCGGGGAATGAGTGATTTAATAATGGAGACAGTCACGTTTGTAAGAGCCGCCACAAAGATCAGAGCCACAGTCATGGTAAATGTATTGGTCAGGTTATTGGTGACTGCCAGGGTGGAACATATACCCAGTATTTGTACAAAAACTGGATTATTTGTCCACACATTATCCTTAAAAATGGCAGAGGGTGTAGCTTCGTTCATCTATTTCCTCCCCTCTGTTTTAAGATATTCAATCTCATTATTCACAATTGTCTCCATAGACTTGCTGGTCAGGGAGGCACCGGTGATACCGTCTACCCTGGAATTTTCAGAATCCTCATCTGAAGAGCCTGCTCCCTTGGCAACTGTGATGCCTTCTGTGGAGATTTTTTCACCTGAGAACTGCTTTTTGAACCACTCCTCATCGATGCGGCCGCCCAGTCCCGGAGTCTCATTATGACTGATGATATCAAGTCCGATGATCCGCTCGACTTTATCATCCACAGCGATAATACCTGTTATGGTTCCCCACAGTCCGCTTCCGGAGAAATAACGGATCAGAACACTCTGTCCTGCAACTTCAGTCTCGATCATTTCACCGGGCTGAGGGACTGAATCAAACTCTTCCGTATAGACTTCTGAAATTTTCATCTCATCAGCGGGCATTTTTCCGATTGATTTTAATACTGAACTCTGTACTGAGACGATTTTGTTCTGTTCAACCAGTTCAACGGTGGCATCATTTGCCAGGGCAAGAAAAAAAACAAAGAAAAAGGCGATGATAAAAGTAAAAATTATTGTATAGATTATCCCGTTTTTATTCATTTCCCGGCTCCTTTCTTCTTAGGAGTGAACCACTCATCAAAGAGTGATGCGAAGGTATTTCCCATAAGGATACCGAAACTGGTTCCTTCAGGGAAAAGAGAAAATACACGGACAAGACAGGTGACACTGCCAATCAGAATTCCATATAAGTACTGTGCCTGATTTTTCTTGGGTCCCGTTACGGGATCAGTTGCCATAAATACTATGACGAATAGAACAGAACCTGAAAAAAGTGCTTCCATAGGCGGAAATGATGCAGGCACGCCCATAAAAAAAAGAATGGATGACAGGGCTGTAAAGCTGACTGCCGTTGAAAGAATGATTCTCCAGCTGGCTGTTTTAGTATAAATAAGATAAATTGCAGCCAGTATAATCAGGATAACAGCTGATTCTCCCAGAGAACCCGCTCTGATGCCCGTCAGAAGATCCATAAGCTCAGGATTGGTTCCTGCTCTCATCAATCCAAGAGGAGTCGCTGTAGAGACCGCATCAGCCTGATTCATGCCGAAATTACCGGGCGTCATCCATCCGGTCGTCATAAATGATGGAAATGTAATGTAGACGAACAGACGTCCTGTAATAGCAGGATTGAAGATATTTCTACCGAATCCTCCGAAAATACATTTACCGAAGAGTACACCGAATATAATACCGATCGCTGCGACCCACAGGGGTACCATGGGGGGCATGGATAGGGCATATAATGCCGATGTAACCAATACGGCTTCGGAAACCTTTTTTCCTCTTGCCTTCATAAAAAAATATTCTGTAAGTGTTCCTGCAATAAAAACTACCGCATGGATCATTAAAGATCTCAAACCGTAGAGGTACAGGGAGAATATCATAATTGGAAGGAGTGAATAGACTACTCTTCTCATCATGATTTGTTTTTGAAACACAAACGACCTCCTGAAGTTGTCTGATATATTCTGCATCAGATCTGTTGTAGAATTGCTTTGCAAAATCTACTATTCAAATAATAATGTCTAATTGAGTAGAAATTCAAAAGAATCAATCAATTTTTATCAATTACTACTGGAATTGTAGTATATAAAAATGTAAATTAGTAGTATACGGAGTAAAAAAAATGTCTAAATATGCACGAATACTTGAAATAAATAATGGGCACGTTCTTGTGGGCCTGTTAAATGATAAGGGTCTCTGCGGCAGCGGAACCTGTGAAGGATGCAGCTGTTCCACAAAAATGCAGACCATGAAAGTAAAAGTACCCGGAGCCCAAATGACCGGCAGTATGCTGAAAGCAGGAATTGATGTTGAGATGAAGATCCCGAAAGGAACTGCATTGGACTGGTTTCTGCTGATTTTCCTACCTGTGATTTTGACTGTTTCTGCTGTATTCCTCCTTCAGGGACAGAGTGAGGCTCTCAGAAATATGAGCGCCCTCGCCTCTGGTATCCTGGGCTTTGTTCTTTCTGCACTGATCCTGAAGATTCTCAGGAAGGATCAGACCATAGAGCTGATACCTGTAAAAGCGGCAGCAGCGGGAGATCTTTAAGAATAGGGATAAATGTTTTCTCATGAGTGACAGCTGTTGGCATAAACAGACATATCGACCCAGTCGGCATCCAGATCTGAATGAGGAAGTTTCCCCCTTCTATAAAGACCGGGGTTTCCCATATCCAGATAGGGTTCTATCTTTTGCCAGGAAAGCTCTGTTTCCTCAGCACTTACAAAGAGTGTCTGATCTCCTTTCAGGGCATCCTGCAGAAGTTTCTGATAGGCATCAGGGATGTTTCCATCGTAGGATGAGGCAAAACAGAAATCCATATCTGTATTGGTTATCTCCATATCGCTACCAGGTATCTTGGTTGAATGATCAATTATGATTGAAGAATCAGGTTGTATCTGAATAAGGATTTTATTCTTCTGGAGATCCCCTTTTGCATTGAATAAAAGACGGGGAACACTTTTCAATGTGATAGCGATGCTGGTTATCTTCTCACCCACTGCTTTGCCGGTTCTGATATAGATAGGAACACCTGTCCAGCGGAAACTGTTAATTTCAAGCTTCATTTCAGCATAGGTTTCAGTTTCAGAATTTTCTAAAACCTTAGGTTCCGATTGATAGCCCTCATACTGTTTTATTCTGCACTCTTTAATTTCAAGAGCCTTTAACACAGCCATCTTCTGGATTCTGATCTCCTCGGGATCCAGAGAGACCGGAGCTTCCATAGTCAGCAATGCCAGGAGTTGGAACAGGTGATTTTGAATCATATCCCGGATAATTCCTGACTTGTCAAAATAATCACCCCTGGATTCTACACCCAGTTCCTCAAATGCAGATATCTGTATGGACTCTATAAAGCCGTTATTCCACAGAGGGTAAAAGATATTATTGGCAAAACGGAACACCAGAATATTCTGAATGCTCTCCTTGGCCAGGTAGTGATCTATACGGTAAATCTGTTTTTCGCTGTAGAATTCTTTGAGCTTTTTATTCAGTTCCCTGGCTGTCTTGAGATCACTGCCGAAGGGTTTCTCTATAATGAGACGGACATTGTCTCTGAATCCCTGATTATAGAGATGCTCGGCAGTACTTCCGTACACTCTGGGAGGAAGAGCCATAAAAACTATGATCTGCTGAAAATCACCAAGAGACTGAACCCTTTCATATAAGCCGTCCATCCCCTGATGATAATGAAACTTGGAACCATATTTGCTGTCAGTGAGTTTATTCAGCTCCCTGAAGCTCTCATCACTCAGTTCTGTCCGTCCATTCCCCAGTACGCAGCAGTTTTCTTTGATAATTCCCTGATCATAAAGTTTAATGATTGCAGGGATAAGTTTGCGCTGAGCAAGATCGCCCGAGGCACCCATGATGACTATTGCGGAACGTTGAATGGACTTATTCATCTATTATCCTTTTTTCTGTAACTTTGCCCAGGAATCCTTAAGGGCAACGGTTCTGTTGTATACAGGATGTTCGGGGCTGTGGTCCCTGGAATCGGCACAGAAATATCCCTGTCTCATGAACTGAAATCCCTTAGCTGCAGGAGCATCTGCCAGTGAAGGTTCAAGAATACAGTCAGTTTTAACTACAAGTGATTCACTGTTGATGTAATCCTTGTAATTCTTACCTTCTTCCATATCATCCATGTTTTCCAGGGTGAAAAGGTTGTCGTAGAGTCTGACTTCCCCTTTTATCCCCTTTTCGACTGATACCCAGTGGAGAGTTCCCTTTACTTTTCTGCCGTCTGGTGAGTCTCCGCCTTTAGTGGCAGGGTCATAGCTGCAGAGAAGCTCAACGACTTCTCCCGAGTCATCCTTGATGACCTCAGTGCATGTAATGAAATAGGCATGTTTCAGACGTACTTCCCGACCGGGGGCCAGACGGAAGAACTTTTTGGGAGCATCCTCCATAAAGTCATCTTTTTCGATATAGATTTCCCGGCCGAAAGGAACCATCCTTGTTCCGGCTTCGGGATTTCCCGGATTATTATCAGCCACAATATCTTCAATCTGACCTTCGGGATAGTTTGTGATTGTCACTTTAAGAGGATTGATTACGGCCATGGCTCTCTCTGCGGAAGCGTTCAGTTCTTCACGGATGATGTACTGAAGGAAGTTGATGTCCACCAGAGAATTCACCTTGGAGACTCCGATCTCTTTTGCAAATCTTCTGATTGATGCAGGGGTGTATCCTCTTCTTCTGAAACCGGACAGTGTGGGCATACGGGGATCATCCCAGCCGTTTACCATGTTTTCAGTAACAAGCTCGAGGAGCTTTCTCTTACTCATAATGGTATAACTCAGGTTCAGCCTGGCAAACTCGATCTGACGGGGATGACAGGGGGCTGAAACATTATCCAGGAACCAGTCATACAGGGGTCTGTGGTTTTCAAACTCCAGGGTACAGATTGAGTGGCTGATTCCCTCAATAGCATCTTCATAACCGTGGGCAAAGTCATACATGGGATAGATCTTCCATTTATCACCGCTTCTATGGTGAGACTCTTTACGGATTCTGTAGATGGCAGGGTCACGCATATTCATATTCTGATGAGCCATATCAATTTTGGCTCGGAGTATGCAGGAGCCTTCATCCAGTTCACCCTTTGTCATCTTTTCAAAGAGCGCTCTGTTTTCCTCTAAGGATCTGTTCCTGAAGGGTGAATCTACTCCGGCTTTTGTGGGGGTACCTCTGTTTGCACGCATCTCTTCGGCGTTCTGGCTGTCCACATAGGCTTTGCCGCTGTCTATCAGCTCCAGGGCCCAGGCATACATCTGATCAAAGTAATCAGAGGCATAGAAAACATCAGGGTTGAATCCAAGCCAGTTCACATCTTCAATGATGGAATCAACATATTCCTGATCTTCTTTGCTTGGATTGGTGTCATCAAAACGGAGGTTGCATTTTCCATTAAAATCTTCGGCGATACCGAAGTTGAGACAGATGGACTTACCGTGTCCAATATGCAGGTAACCATTGGGTTCCGGTGGAAAACGGGTGTGAACCTCACTGTTTTTTCCTGAAGCCAGGTCTTCTTTTATAAACTGCCGGATAAAATCCGGTCCTTTAGTCTTTCCGTCGTTTTCTTTTTCATTAATGTTGGGAGCCATATTTTCCTCTTGCTGATTGTTTTTTCATAAAACCAGATATTCCGGATATATTATCATAAAGTTTTTTTTACTGGTAGATACTACAGACAAATCACTCAGTATTATTGATGCCGCCTGAGGCGCCGTTCCTCACGGACAACACCTATGGGCTTGAGCATCTCCTCAAGCCAGATCTCCGCCTCTTCCTTGGAGACAAAATAGCGGGAATGTATCTTTCTGTTTGACTTATCTGCCAGAGATCTGTCGCTCTCCTCTATCTGGGAAGATGAAAAAACCCAGACACCTTTGTTCTGGTAACTCTTATAATGGATCGAAAAAATTTGAGCCAGATTCACATAGACACCGTCATCAACTTCAATAAACACAAATTGCTCCCTGTAAAAGACTGGGCATTGCCCATAAAATCAGTATTATAAGTAGTCTAATAGAATTATAAAATTACACAAGGATTGTTGGTAAATGAATATAAGTATTTTAGATTCCGCAAGTCTCGGTGCTGATATGGATCTATCGCTTTTCGCTGACCTGGGTCAATGCAGCATTTGGCCGCAGACCTCAAAGGCTCAGCTTGAAGAGCGGATAAAGGACTGTGATGTCATTATCAGCAATCGGGTCATACTGGGTGCCGAAGAGCTGGCATTGGCTCCGTCACTGAAGCTTATTGCCCTTACGGCAACAGGTGTAAATACAGTTGATCTTGAAGAGTGCAGCTCTCGGGGCATAGGCGTGGCCAATGTATGCTCCTACTCCACTGACAGTGTGGCACAGCACACCTTTTCAATGCTTCTGTATCTTCTGGAGCAGACCCGCTACTATGATGACTATGTCAGGAAGGAAGGATACCGGAGAGATCAGCGTTTTGCAGATGTCTCACGTCCCTGGACAGAAATATCCGGAAAGACCTGGGGAATTATTGGTCTGGGTGACATAGGCAGAAAGGTAGCCACCATTGCCTCGGCATTCGGTGCAGAGCCGGTTTATTACAGTACCAGCGGAATTGATCGGGATGAAGAGTACAGGAGACTTAATCTTGAAGAGATCTGTGCTCAATCGGATATTATTTCCATCCATGCTCCTTTGAATGAAAATACAAGGCTCCTTCTCGGGAGTGATGAGTTTTCCCTTATGAAGGATTCAGCCTATCTGGTAAATGCCGGACGGGGGGCCATTATAGATGAACCAGCCCTTGCACAAGCACTTAAGGATGGAAAACTTATGGGAGCATCACTTGATGTACTTACAGATGAGCCTCCCCATGAGGACAATCCTCTGCTTCCTCTGATCGGGGAAAAACTGCTGATAACCCCGCATAATGCCTGGGGCAGTATTGAATCGAGAAAAAGACTTATAAATGAAGTCTATGAAAATATAAAAGCCTTTTATGCTGGAATAAGAAGAAACCGCGTCGATTGACAGCCGGAAAAAGTGAGAGTAAAGATGAAGAAAATAGTTGTAAAATTCGGTGGTTCTAATCTGAAGACCAGAGAGGACATCCAGAAAATCGTCAGCACAGTCAAACTGTATAACCGGCCTCTGGTTATAGTTGTTTCCGCTTTCTACGGAATTACAAACTATCTGACAGAAGGTATCCGGACAGTACGCCGGGATGATAGTTATATCACCGAGATGATTTCCTACCTGAAAGAGATGAAACGGGCCACCATTGAAGAAAATATAGATAATGAGGAAGACAAAGAAGAGGCCTATAACCTGATCAGGGAACGACTGGATCAGGTGGAGAGGAATCTTCTGGGTATCCATTACATAGGGGATATCCCCAACTTTATAGAAGACAGGATTCTCAGTTACGGAGAGCGGCTCAGCTCCATGCTCCTGGCACTGATCCTCAAACACAAGGGATTTGACGCACAGGAGCTTCTCCCCGAAGATATGGGACTTATCACAGATGGTGAGTTCAGTAACGGCACAATAAATTTCAAAGCATCTGAAGGTCCTGTTGCAAAGGCTCTTTCAGCGGAAAAGATATTTGTTGTACCGGGGTTTTACGGTATCTCAGAAGAGGGAAAGGTTACCCTTCTGGGCCGGGGGGGAAGCGACTATTCAGCAGCCGGTATAGCCCGCTGTGTGAAAGCGGAGTCCCTTGATATATGGAAAGATGTAAACGGTTATATGACAGCGGATCCGAAGATGGTTCCTGCAGCCTCAAGAGTTGATTCACTGAGCTATACCGAAGCAGCAGAACTCTCCTACTTCGGTGCAAAAATACTCCATCCCAGAACCGTAGAACCCCTGGAGCATATGAATATCCCCATCAGGATCTTCAATATTGACGGCCCTAAGGATAAACTGACACCCCTCTCCTGTATCGGTACACCAAAGAACGAGCCCGACAATCGGCCCAAGTCTGTTACCTACAGTGATGATTTCTCCATTCTCAAGGTGAACGGACCGGGAGTGGGAATTAAACCCGGGATACTGGCAAAACTCACCGAGACTCTGGATCGTGAACAGATCAATATTAAATCTGTAGTCACTTCCCAGACAGCCATAAATTTCTACCTTGAATCAGCCGATCTGGATCGGGCAGTGAAAAGTATAAAGGCTATCGAAGAACAGGCCATAATCAAGGTACAGGGAATCTCTGATATGTCCATTGTATCTCTTGTAGGTTCGGGCATTGCCCATGAGCCGAGAGCTGCTTATAGAATGCTCAAGGCATTATCCGATGAAAATATTCATACACAGATTGTATCTCTGGGAGCTTCCGAAGTCGCCGCCTATGTTGTGGTCAAACAGGAAGACAAACAGAGAGCCGTTAAAGCTGTACACAAGGAGTTCTTCGAGTCATGAAATATAAACTGGAAACCATACCCGTCTGGGATGCCTTCAAAGAGGACTGTGAATGCCCATTCTGTAAGCTTCAGGCGAAAGCAGAGAATAGATATCTGAAATACTATCTTGGCAATTCCGCCATGAATCCCGAGACCAGGGTTGAGCTGAATAAAACCGGATTCTGCCCTGAACACTTCAGTAAACTGTTAACCGAGAGAAGTCCACAGCATCTGGGGCTGATTACTCATACTCACCTGCAGGACTGGATGGCTGACAGAGAGAAGCGTTTTCCCGGAGGCGGCAGGGAAGCTGATCCGGCTGCAGCGGAACCTAAGAAAGGTCTGTTCGGCAAAAAACGGTCTGCTGTACAGCGCTATAAAAACCATTGTGATGAAAGGAATGATGCCTGCCTGATCTGCGACAGAATCGCCAGGACTATTCAGCGCTACTCCTTTACCACCTGTTATCTATGGAAACGTGATGAAGAGGGATTCAGAGAATTTATGAAGGGGACAAAGGGATTCTGTATTCCCCATGAAACATCTCTTCTCCTTATGGCTGAAGAGATTCTTAAGAGTAAGGAACAGATTCTCTTTTTTCAGGATGTAAAAGATCTGCAGATGCAAAACTTCCAGCGCCTTGAAGAAGAGATCAACTGGTTCACACAGAAGTTCAAGGCAGAGAATAACAGCAAACCCTGGGGAACATCAGAAGATGCTCACTACAGAGCCATTCAGAAGCTCAGTGGACGCATGACGGCCCATTGAGTGTGACAATAAAAAATGCCGGAGTGGAGGAATCCACAGCCGGCATTTTTATTGTCAATTCTTTATGCCCCCCCGGGAAATCCGGGGGACAGGAAAATCAGCTTTTCAGCTCTGCCAGGTAAGTATTCATCTTTTCGATGGCATTTTTAAACTCTTCCAGCTTTTCCTTCTCTTTGGCAATAACTTCATCAGGAGCCTTTGATGTAAACTTTTCATTTCCCAGTTTCTTTTCTGTGGAGATAAACAGCTTCTCATTCCTGGCGATATTCTTTGTGAGTCTGGCGATTTCCTTATCCACGTCTATCATATCCCGGATATAGAGAAAGGCTTCAAAAGATTTACCAACGGCTGTTACGGAGCCAATAGTCTCATCTGATGCATCCAGAATATCAAAATCATTACAATGGATCAGTGAGGAAACCAGAGCCCCTTCACTCTTCATGAAATCGGTCATTGTCTTGTCAGCTGTTTTAATCCTGACTTTAATATCCTTTGAAGGTGGAATATTAAACTCTGAGCGGAAAGTTCTTACTGACTGTACAAAATCCTGAAGCTGAGCAAAGTTATTTTCCAGCTCAGGATTATTCAGAGCCTCATCCACAACAGGGAAAGAAGCAGTGATAAGCGGTCCGTCAACTCCGGGAAGTTTCTGGTAGATCTCTTCGGTGAGGAAAGACATAAAGGGATGAAGCAGGCGCAGCGACTTGTTCAGAACATCCAGCAGTACGGATACGGCTCTGTCCTTCTCTTTGTCATCCTTGCTGTAGAGATACAGTTTTGTAGCTTCCACATACCAGTCACAGAAATCATTCCAGAAGAATTCATAAACTGTATGGGACATGTCATCAAAACGATAAACCTCTACGGCCTTTGTTACATTTGCAATGGCGGAGTTCAGTCTGTGATAGATCCATTTGTCTGCTGCATTGAGTGTAATGTCAGGAGTATCCAGCAGTTCACGTCCTTCAAGGTTCATCAGGATGTAGCGCGATGCATTCCATACTTTGTTGCAGAAACGGCTTCCCAGTTTTATGTCTTCCATTTCAAGAGGAATATCCTGTCCCTGAGCTGAAAGATATGCCAGAGTGAATTTCATGGCATCAGCACCATACTGTGCAACTATATCAAGGGGATCAATTCCGTTCCCCAGTGACTTGGACATCTTACGTCCCTGTTTATCTCTTACCAGAGGGGTGATGTAGATGTCACGAAAAGGTGCCTGTTCCATAAACTCTTCGGATGCCATGATCATACGGGCTACCCAGAAGAATATAATATCGTATCCGGTTACAAGAGCTGATGTGGGGTAAAACTTTTCAAGATCTGCGGTCTTTTCAGGCCATCCAAGAGTTGAAAAAGGCCATAACCATGAACTGAACCATGTATCCAGAACGTCGGGATCCTGTTCAATATTTGTGCTGCCGCATTTTGAACAGCTGCTGGGGTCCTGTCTCTCAACCAGGATCTCACCACAGTCGGCACAGGTCCATGCAGGGATTCTGTGACCCCACCAGAGCTGACGTGAAATACACCAGTCCCGGATGCCTTTGAGCCAGTGAGTATAAGTATTTTCCCATCTTTTAGGATAAAAGCGAACCCTATCCTCTTCCCAGGCTTTGAGTGCCTTTTCGGCCATGCCGCTCATCTTTACAAACCACTGATCAGACATATAGGGTTCTATGACTGATTTACAGCGGTAGCAGTGACCGACCTGGTGGGGCTGATCTTCAATTTTCGTAAGGAACCCGCCCTCTTCAAGTGCTTTCACTGTGGCCTTACGGGCAGTCTTTACGTCCATTCCTCTGAATGCTTCTGGTACATTGTCATTGAGCGTACCGTCACCGTTGAGGATATTAACCTTTTCCAGATTATGTCTGTTGCCGATATCCCAGTCATTGGGGTCATGGGCGGGGGTTATTTTTACAGCACCCGAACCGAACTCGCGGTTACAGTATGTATCTGTAATGATTTTAATTTTCTTATCTGTCAGAGGAAGGTCCAGTGTTTTCCCTACAACAGAAGCATAACGCTCATCTTCGGGATGAACCGCAACAGCTGTATCACCAAACATTGTTTCGGGACGTGTTGTGGCTACTTCGATAGAACCTGACCCATCACTCAAGGGATATTTAACATGGTGGAGTACACCCTGCTCTTCTTCATGATCAACCTCATCGTCCGCCAGAGCGGTACCGCAGGAGGGACACCAGTTGACGAGGTATTCTCCTTTGTAGATGAGCCCTCGTTCAAAAAGAGTTACAAATACTTCACGAACAGCACCGGATAGACCCTCATCCATGGTAAAACGTTCTCTGGACCAGTCACAGGAGGCTCCGATTTTCTTCAGCTGTTTGGTGATAACGCTGTGATGCTCTTCTTTGACCTTCCAGGTTTCCTCAATAAATTTTTCCCGTCCCAGGTCATGCCGGCCCAGACCTTTCTCTTTGAGTCTTCTCTCTACAACATTCTGAGTGGCAATGCCTGCGTGGTCGGTACCGGGAACCCATAGAGTGGGACGTCCCTGCATTCTCTGATAGCGGATAAGAATATCCTGTAATGAATTATTGAGCCCGTGTCCCATATGAAGGACTCCGGTGACATTCGGTGGAGGAATGACTATGACGAAGGGCTCTTTACTGTCATCTCCTGCGGGTTTAAAATACCCGCCTTCTTCCCAGTACTGATAAATTCTGTCTTCAAATTCACCTGGATTATAGGTTTTT
The DNA here is from genome assembly GCF_003346715.1 of Oceanispirochaeta sp. M1. NCBI lineage: Bacteria > Pseudomonadati > Spirochaetota > Spirochaetia > Spirochaetales > Spirochaetaceae > Oceanispirochaeta > Oceanispirochaeta sp. M1. Next base: position 21,283 of record NZ_QQPQ01000020.1, on the reverse strand, counting down.
TCCAGTTCAATAGCCTTCATGCGCCCTTCCTAATCAAATCTTTTGTGCATAGTAACAAATATAAAGCGATAGTATCAATTGTTTTGAACAAGTAAAGAGCTCCCCAGCAGTTGATTTTTCTGTTTATCCGTTTCTGGAATTATGGTATATTTACTTCATTAACGAGGACTTTTGAAAATATGCATAATCAGAAACAATTTTTTAACTGCAGATCTGAATTAAGAGCCGTTCTTTCAAAGGGCAGATACACGACCCTGGCACTTACAGACGGAAATGATTCATACATACTGACTTTAAGTTACGGTCTGGATGAAGATGAAGATATCCTCTATTTTCACTGTTCAACGGAAGGGACAAAAATTGACTTTTTTAAAAGTAATCCCTATCTCTGCGGGACTGTTATTCAGGATGACGGATATCAGCATGGAAAGTGTAATCATTATTATCATTCAGTAGTCTATTACGGTCTTCTTGAAGTCATCCACAAGACAGATGAAAAGATGAAGGCATTGAGATGTATGTTCGCCCAGCTGGAAGATAATCCGGAGCAATGGACAAAGCCTTACGAGGCTAAACCTGAAGCTCTGTCTGATGTCCTAATTATGAAACTTTCAATAGATGAGATGAACGGAAAACGGAATCCCGGCTGAATGCCCCGGCTCTCAGCCGGAGCACTCTATCAAATATGTTTGATCAGAAGAGTGTCAGGGCTTCTTTTAGGAATATAATGAACTCCCTTACTGTCCCTGTAGTAGGCAGTTACTCCATCACCCTTTACATCCACCATAACCCTCTCTTCCATAGGATATCCCAGAGCCAGAATAAGCATTATCTCCTTTGAATCATCCAGAGACAGAAGAGATGTCACTTCCTTCTTCATAAATGCACCTATCATACAGGAGGCTATTCCCTTATCCATCGAAGCAAGCTGCATGGTCTGGGCAGCTATCCCGATATCAAGACCGGCTGATAAGCTGATATCCTTATCCAGGATGATTGCCACATATCCCGTAGGACGTTCCCCTTCTACGGGTCCATCCCAATCCTTTAAGGCACCGGCCCATCTTAAATGGGAATATAACTCTTTCATAAAATCCGAATTATCTATGGTGATATATTTCAGAGGCTGCTGATTCGCCGCCGAGGGACAGGCCCCGGCAGCCTTGACCAGATATTCCAGAAACCCCTCAGGTAGTGACTTTTGTTCAAATCTGCGGCAGCTTCTTGTTTTTACTACTAAATCAATAAAACTCATATTCACTCCATTTATATTTAAATTTAAGGTTCTCAGTTTCTATCAGGTTCAGCTTTATATTATAAACAAAAACAGCCCCCTGTTGGGAGCTGTTTTCAAAAAAAGCGAAAGTTTAAAAGAATTATTTCTTTTTCTTTTTCTTTTCTTTGCTTTTTCTTTTCCTCTCAGTAGCCTCTGCGATTTCATCAGCACTCTGCCGTACAGCAGGTTCTGAATCCTTTTCTGCAGGTTTGGCTGCTTCAACTTTCTTTACTTCAGCAGGTTTAGTGACGGTTACCTTGGTCTTAGCTTTCCTGGCTGCAGAATCATGCCATCCCAGAAGGATAGTAGATGCAATGTAGATAGAAGAGTATGTACCGACAATAATACCGACAATCAGGCTCATCGCAAATGTTTTGATGGTTCCTGTACCGATGAAGAAGATAAACAGTACGGCAATAAGTGTCGTAAATGATGTAATAAGTGTTCTGGAAAGAGACTGAGAAATAGAGATATTGATAACATCTTTAAAGGTTTTGTCTTTAATCAGTCTTGTATTCTCTCTTATTCTGTCAAAAATAACGATAGTATCGTTCAATGAGTAACCGATAATGGTCAATACCGCAGCGATAGTCGCTGTGGAGAACTCAAGCTGCATAACACCGATAAATCCCATAAGAAACAGAACGTCATGGATAATTGCCATAATGGCGGATACCGCATAATTCAGTTTAAAACGGAACCAGATGTAGATCAGAATCAGAGTCATGGCAACCAGTGTCAGAAAGATGGTCTGGCTGGTCAGGTTACCCGCAAAACGTGCTCCAACAAACTCAGTAGACTGAACAGTCACAGAACCGAAAGCGCTTGTGAGTCTGTCCTTGATAAGATCTTCAGTTACTAACTGGAAGTCCTTTACATTTTCATCAACACCTACACGAATCATGTAGTCTTTAGAATCACCCGCACCAACAGTTTGAACCTGAAGTGCTTCGATTCCGGACAGAGCGTCCTTGACTTCTGTAGTATTCGCTGCAGAGCTGATTGTCACACGCTGACTCAGACCGGCCCGAAAATCGATACCGAAGTTGAACCCGCCCTGGGCGAATGTACCGGCCCAGAAAGCAACAATAAGAACGCCTGAAATAGTCAGAAAGATAAATCTGCTTTTTGTAAAGTTAATCACTTTTTCCATTATTTGAGCCCCCAGGCAATGCTCATTTTGTCTTTCTTGAGAACATCGGAACCGAAGTCAAAGACAAGACGGGACACGAAAATAGCTGTAAAGAGTGAACAAACTATACCGACAGCCAGGGTAATTGCGAATCCCTGGATGGGTCCCTTCCCGAGTTGAGAAAGAAAAATGGCAGCAATAAAAGTTGTAATGTTGGCATCCATAACTGTCCAGAATGCCTTTTTAAATCCGGCTTCTACTGCAGCTGATCTGGATTTACCCACTCTCAGTTCTTCCTTGATACGCTCAAAGATAATTACATTGGCATCCACAGCCATACCGACAGTGAGGATAAGACCTGCAATACTGGTCATGGTGAGTGTCATGTTGAAAGAGGAGAGGATAGCCACAATAAATACAAGGTTGAGGACCAGTGCGAGGTCCGCAATGAGTCCGGCACCCTTGTAGTAGATGATCATAAAGACAAATACGCCAATAAAACCGAAGAGAATTGACTTCAGACCGGCATCGATTGCATCGTTACCCAGTGAAGCACCAACAGCTGTTTCATTAGTAACTTCAAGCTCTACAGGAAGAGCAGCAGTTCTTAGAACCAGTGCCAGATCGTTGGCTTCATCTGAGTCAAAACCTGTGATTCTGACTGAATTTCTAATAGGTTCTGAAATTCTTGCAGCTGCTTTTACCTTGTCATCCATTACCACGGCAAGAGTATTATTAGTATTGTCGGAAGTGAACTTGTAGAATATTTCTCCACCTTCACTGTCCAGATTGAATATGACATTGGGCTGACCGGTTACCTGGTCGGCTATAACGTTAGCCTGCTCGATGTGCTGTCCGTCCAGACCGATTTCTTCAGAAATAACAACATATCTCTGGAACTGATCGATTCCATAGCTGTCTTTTTTGTAGTGTCCGTATACCAGAAGTCCCGCTTCAAGAATTGAATTATCTGAAGGACGTCCGTTTTCAAAGGTTTCACTGGGATTCTGAAGAGCATATTGGGCGATACGGCTTGTGGCTGCATCGTCAACGATATGAAAGTTCAGATTACCCTTACCCATAAGGAAGGAGTTTACTCTCTCGGGGTCAACTTCTCCGGGTATCTCAATCAAAATCTGGTTGTTTGACTGTTTTCTGATCTGAGGCTCTGTTACACCGAACTTGTCAATTCTGTTGTTCAGAATCTCCATGGCCAGCGTGAGGGCTTCTTTCATATCTTCTTCAGTAGGTTTTCTTTCCAGTCTTTCTTCCAGACTGTCCATATTTGCTTCAACAACAACACTCATACCACCTGAAAGGTCCAGACCAAGCATAAGAGTCTTGTTCTTAAGTTCTTTCAGACTGAGAATATCATCTCTGTAGTAATCTTCCAGAGCACTGTAAACTTCAGTTCCAGATTGAAATCCCGCCAGAACAGACTGAACAGTCCATGAATCGGGCATATCACGTTTTTCAAGTTTATAGTTGTCTTTTGCAACTGATACAAGAAAATCGATATTTGCAGGAAAGTCCGCTTCGGGGCTGTCCTTTACGAGCTCAACCAACGTATCGAGGTCTTCTGACGCTTCGATTTTGGCATAATTTCTGATCTGTTCCTTGGAGCCGTTAGCAAGGGTTTTCTTTTCTTCGGGAGTGTTGAAGTACCACTGTACTGTTGGGTACAGAAAAAAGGCACCTAGACCCAGAAAGAAAAGAACAACGATGAATCTCAATCGCTTATTCATTAAATTCTCCGGTAGCTGTTATTTTTTTTCTTTGCTGTCTTTACTGACTTTTTTGCTTTCCTTGCTGTCTTTCTTGTTCTCGGGAGAGACATTCAAAACAGTAGAAATGGCAGATTTGTTGAATTCAAGCTTGCATTCATCATCTACCTTAACAATGACAGTTTCTTCTTTTACTGAAAAAACGGTACCCCTGATACCACCAATGGTAACGACTTTGTCATTCTTTTTGACAGCTTCAATCATCGATTTAGTATCTTTTTGCTTCTTATTCTGGGGTCTGATAATAAGAAAATAGAAAATCCCGATTACCAGAGCAAAGGTAACGAGACTTGTTGTCATGGAACCGGAGCTGGAAGATCCACCACCGGTCGGCATACCCATTAAGAGAGCTAGACTCAAAAATTCCATATAAGTTATCCTCGAATTAAAAAATGTTGGGTAAAATTAGCACAGAAAAACGTGGGCCGTCAAGAATCAATTAGATTCGTTTAACCTTGGTAATTTTGTCAGGTACGTGAAAAACACCAAATAGACGTTTCAGCTCTTCGATAGATTTATACTCCGAAGCACTCTGTCTGTTGTATGATTCCAGCACCTTTTCCTGATCAGCTATATTCTCTTCAAAGAGTGCTTTACTGAAAGCAGCCTTGAATAATCCATTTTCCAACAGCTTTTCTAAGGGAGTTCCCGGCTTCTGTAAATTCTTATCACAAATTGCCGAAATTCCGCTGTAACCGATGGTGCTGACAAAATCATCCTTTTTCATAAACAGTCTCCTGTATTCCTTAAAATCACTGATTTATTGCTAATTATTATCCTGTGTATTCAAAATGAATCCAAATTCCCCAAAAAAGGAGGGAAGCTCACGCCTCCCTCCTCTATCATGGGGACAGGGGATTGATTTACATCATTCCGCCCATACCACCCATTCCGCCCATACCGCCACCGGCAGGCATTGCTGGTCCAGCATTGTCTTCAGGAAGGTCAGTAATGGCACATTCAGTGGTCAGAAGCAGAGCAGCGATGGATGCCGCATTCTGCAGAGCACTTCTTGTAACCTTGGCAGGATCGATGATACCGGCTGACAGCATATCGGTCCATTCCATTCTATAGGCGTCAAATCCGATACCTTTCTTTTCATGTTTGGCTTTATCAGCGATGATAGCACCATCGACACCGGCATTTATAGCAATTTGACGGATAGGTTCTTCAAGAGCTCTCTTGACGATATTGTAACCGACAATTTCTTCATCAGTCAGATCATCAGGCTGATTCATTGATTTGCATATCTGCACCAGAGTCAAACCACCACCGGGGACAATTCCCTCGTCAATGGCTGCACGTGTAGCAGAAAGAGCATCTTCAACTCTGTGTTTTTTCTCTTTAAGCTCTACTTCAGTAGCAGCACCGACATTGATTATTGCAACTCCACCGGCAAGCTTGGCCAGTCTTTCCTGCAGTTTTTCTCTGTCGTAATCACTTGAAGTATCTTCTACCTGTACTTTAATCTGAGCAATTCTTTCTTTGATATCAGACTCAGCACCTTCACCGTTGATGATGGTTGTGTTTTCTTTTTCAATCTTGATCATCTTGGCTCTACCAAGCTGTTCAAGTTCTGCATTTTCAAGTTTCAGTCCGATTTCTTCAGAAATTACTTCACCACCTGTCAGGATAGCAATATCCTCAAGCATGGCTTTTCTTCTGTCTCCGAATCCGGGAGCCTTGACGGCACAAACGTTCAGAGCACCTCTGATTGTATTTACTACCAGAGTTGCAAGAGCTTCGCCTTCAACATCTTCTGCTATGATAAGAAGAGGTTTGCTGGACTGAGCAACTTTTTCCAGAAGAGGAAGAAGTTCTTTCATGTTTGCAATTTTCTTATCGTAAATCAGAATATAAGGATTCTCCATAACAGTAGTCATTGTGTCTCTGTTGGATGCGAAGTAAGGAGAAAGATATCCTCTGTCAAACTGCATACCCTCAACAAAGTCAGTTGTTGTTTCAATTGTTTTTGATTCTTCAACAGTAATAACTCCGTCTTTTCCTACCTTTTCCATTGCATTGGCGATTTCTTCACCGATTTCATGGTCATTATTAGCAGAAATAGCGGCAACCTGTGAAATTTCTTCTTTGTCTTTAATGTCTTTGGAAATCTTTTTGATCTCTTCAACTGCATCTTCAACAGCTTTGTCGATTCCGCGTTTGATTCCCATGGGGTTAATTCCGGCAGCTACACTCTTCAGACCTTCTTTTACAATAGAATAAGCCAGAACTGTAGCAGTTGTAGTACCGTCACCGGCAACATCATTGGTTTTGGTTGCAACTTCTTTTACAAGCTGTGCTCCCATGTTTTCGAAAGGATCTTCCAATTCGATTTCCCGTGCTACGGAAACACCGTCTTTGGTCACTGTAGGTGCACCGAACTTTTTGTCCAGAAGAACATTTCTTCCTTTGGGGCCCAGAGTAACTTTAACAGCGTCTGAAAGTTTTTCTACGCCTCCCAGAAGCTTTCTGCGGGCATCTTCATTAAACTTTAACTGTTTAGCCATAAATAATTCTCTCCCTAATTTCAGGTAATTTGATTTTTTTTATCTAAGAAGACTTAAAATCTTCAGATGTAAGATACTCATTCTATTTCGTTTCATCAAGAAATATTTTGCTAATTAATAAGGAAAACTATTTAAAAGCAGTGAAGCGTATTTCCCCGGCGCTGATTTGCCTGAGATTACCATCGGGTAGTTCCCTGACTATAAGAAATCCATCATCACTGAGATCCACTATCCTGAGTCTGGTAATTGTCTCATTTTCCGGAGGACCCTCGCAGACAGAAACTTCTTCATCTTTTTTATATAACAAAGAAAGAGCATCTTCCTTCCATTCAGAATTCTCAAGCCTCTTTTTAAGTACCATAAGGAATCCTTCAAGTATCTCAGGGGGGCTGCAGGAGCTGACCCCTTGTAGGCTCAGAGATGTTGTCTTTCCTGATATTTCTGCTGCAAACTCCTTCTGCTCACAGTTTATTCCCATTCCAAGGAGAAAATGACCTCCCCGGTATTCACAGAGAATACCGGCAATTTTTTTTTCATCCACCAGAACATCGTTGGGCCACTTCAGTACTGCATCAAGATTATGGGTTTCTCTCAGATATTCGCAAAGAGCAAGTCCGCAGATAAGGGGGATACGAAGAAGAGGATGTGATATTTTCTCAGGAGTAAGTATTACTGTAAATAAAAGATTCTTTCCTTTTGTGGAATCCCAGCTCCTCTCGCTGCCCCGCCCTCTGCCCAGGCTCTGAAAATCAGTTATTACAATAGAACCATGCTTAGTATTCTTTAAGGAGGCTGCATCAATCATAGTGGATTCTGTTTCTTCTTTATAATAAACAGCTTCCCCGAAGGGATTATTAAGATCTGTGATATTCATTTTATTATGATTATAGTTATAAGCTGTACATCCGAAAAGCTTGATTATTACGTAAACTTACTTTATATCAGGTATATATGTTTAGAAAGTTCATCCTTTTTATTATGCTAATTTCATCTTTCCCCCTATTTGCAGATGCGGAGAGAGACTTATTCAAGGCTATTGCCGATCAGAATATACAGAGTTTCCATTCATCCCTGGATCAATTGGACGATCCAAATATCTATGACTCCCGGGGAAGGTCAGCTCTTCATCTGGCTATTCTTTATAATAATGACCAGATGGGTGTTGCCCTGGTCAATGCCGGTGCCGGAGCAGATGAGTATGATAATGAAGGCGATTCAATACTCTATCTTGCAGTCCTCAGAGACATGGAACAAACTGCTGCCGCATTAATCAGATCCGGTGCGGATCCTAATTTCATAAATCAATACGGAAACAGTATACTTATAATGGCAATATCCCGAAATATGGAGCTTACTTCTCTTGAACTGGTTAAAAATGGAGCCGAACCCAATACTATTTCATCCGCAGGAGTACCTGCTCTACTGCTTTCTGTGCAGAAGGGGCTGAGGGAAACAGCAGAGGTTCTCGTAAAGCGTGGAGCCGAAGTAAATATAATTGATAAAAGGGGTTACACTCCCCTGATGTATGCAACATGGCGTCAGTATGAAACCCTTAAAGATCTGCTTATAGAGCACGGTGCTGAAGATTAAGAAGAAACTGATTTATTAATCTTGAACAAATACTCAATAGTATGTATATTTATTCATCTATAACGAATATATATTCATACGGTTGAGGGAAATGAACAGTAGAACAGCCAGATTAAAGTCAATAAAACGTATTATAAACGAGTATCATATAACCAGTCAGGAACAGCTTTTAGCCTTTTTACAAAAAGAGGAAGTAAGTGTTACACAGGCTACTCTTTCAAGGGATCTAAAACTGCTTAAGGTGGGAAAGGTCTCCGATGGAAATAACGGATATTATTATACCCTTCCCAGAAACAGAAAAGAGATGGAATCCACTCAGCAGTATCTAAGTGATATAACCAGGGGATTTCTCTCTATCAGCTTCTCAGCTAATCTCTGCATTATGAAAACTCTTGCGGGTCATGCTGATACAGTAGCCATTGCATTGGATAACCTGGAGCTTGATGAGATTCTTGGAACCATCGCAGGTGATGACACAATTCTTATTGTGATGAAAGAAAATCTCAGTTCTCAGCAATTTCTTGCAACAATCAAAAATATCATACCTGAACTGGAGCTGGAATAATGAAAGCCGCTGTACTGGGAGCAACCGGTTATACAGGACAGATCCTGCTGAGGCAACTCAGTACACATCCTGATATTGATCAGATAATTGCTGTATCGTCATCTATTGCAGGATCTTCGGTTATTGATTCAGATTCGGGGCTGCATCCCTCAATCAATAATAAAATGACATTGACTTCAGGTCTTTATGTTTCGGTAAAAGACGCTGCCGCGTTAAAGCCGGAAGTAGTTTTTTCAGCACTTCCCCATCTGGCATCAGCAGTGGTCTGTGATCCCTTTTATAAAGATTCGGTTGTAATAGATCTTTCAGCTGATTTCAGAATTGAAGATCCCCTCCTGTTTGAAAAAGCCTATGGAGAAAAACCGCCCAGAGAGGATCTACTTCCTTCTGCTGTTTTCGGTCTCTCTGAAATATATAAAGATAAGATTCAGACAGCTGATCTCATAGCCAACCCCGGATGCTACCCTACCGCGACTCTTCTTCCACTGATTCCTCTCCTTAAAAAGGGACTTATATCAGGCGGTATTATGGTCAATGCTCTTTCAGGCATTTCCGGGGCAGGAAGGAAAGCAAAAATAGGTAATCTACTTGTTGAACGCTCAGAAAATACCTGTGCCTACTCTCCAGGCACCAGTCACAGACACTCATGGGAAATATTGAAAGAGGCTCAGAAGGCCGACAGCAATACAACGATTCTTTTCGTCCCCCATCTTGTACCGATGAAAAGAGGTATGGCTGTCACAAGCAGCTGTGTTCTCAGCAAAGACATAAGTAACCATGAGATGAAAGCTTTGTACAATGATTTTTACAAAGATAAACCCTTTATTAAAACCGTATTTCCAGCAATACCCGAGACAAAGCAGGTTTGGGGTTCTAACCGCTGTGATATAAGTTGGCATATTGAAGGAAGAAATCTCATACTTTTCTCAGTGATTGACAATCTGATCAAGGGAGCCAGCGGACAGGCTATTCAGAATATGAATATCCGCTTCGGATTTGAAGAGAGTGCCGGTCTAAGACTGCACGGAGAGATCTGATGAAGACAATTGTAATAAAAGCAGGTGGAAAGGCAGCTGAGTCTTCTTCACTGATAACAGAGATGGCTCTGGAAATTAAAAGTCTGATATCAGAGGGTTACAGAATCGTTTTTGTTCATGGCGGTGGTGCGGCTGTCAGTTCAATTCAGAAACAGTATAATCTGGAGCCCCGTTTTATTGATGGAAGAAGGATGACTTCTGTTCCTGAAATGGATCTTGTTGATATGGGCCTTGCGGGTCTGATGAATAAACATCTTGTAAGACTGTTTCAGAAATCCGGCCTCAATGCAGTGGGACTCTCAGGAGCGGACGGCTCTCTTATTATCTCTGAGTCAGCTGAATTTACTGGAAGCGAAGAAAACAGAACAGGAACTGTTAAGGATGTAGATCCTTCCCTGTTGGAAATACTGATGAAAAATAATTTTTTCCCGGTACTATCCTCTGTCAGTACTGATTCTGACGGAAAGGGCATGAACATAAATGCAGATGAAGCCGCTCTTGCAGTAGCCGGAGCGGTCAATGCTGATGATCTGATTTTTATCTCGGATATACCGGGAATTCTTATACAGGGTGCTGTTGTGTCTTCAATGGATGAAAAATACATCGAAGACTCTATCAGTAATGGAGATATTCAGGGAGGAATGATTCCAAAAGTCAGATCTTCTCTGGCAGCTATCCGACAGGGCGTCAAAGAAATACAGATAACTAATTATGAAAACCCCGGAGATCTTGAAAAGATCATAGCCGGAACAAAGGGTACGAGTATTATACTCAGGAACCCTGCGGCCTTGATTAAGGACTAAGCATGAGTGAGAACACAATGACACCATATTTGATACAGAACCCGCCCCTACCAAAGAATTTCGCAGATACTTTCCTGCAGATTGATTATGGAAAAGGCTGCTATTTATATGACAAAGGCGGAAAGGAATACCTGGATTTTGGTTCCGGAATTGCCGTTAATGCCCTGGGATACGGTAGAGAAGATCTGGCGGAGGCCGCCTATAATCAGATGAAAAAACTGATTCATGTATCTAACGTCTATACAACCGAGCCCACAGTACAGCTGGCAGAGACTCTGACAGCTGCCGGTAACTTTGCTGCCGTTCATTTCGGCAGCAGCGGAACTGAGGCCAATGAGGCTGCCCTGAAATACGCAAGGCTCTATGGAAAAAAGATGAAAGGAGATAATGCAATCGGCCTGATCTCTTTCTCATCAGGATTCCATGGCCGAACCATGGGAGCTCTGAGTGTAACGGCGACTGAGAAGTATAAAACTCCTTTCGGCCCCCTGATTCCCGGTTGCACAATTCTACCCTACAATGACCCTGATGCTCTTAAAAGCTTTTCAGATGCTGCTGATACTGCAGCCATCATTGTTGAAGTTGTTCAGGGTGAAGGGGGACTGGTCTCTCTCAGTACTGAGATGATTGAAACTCTTAACAAGTTCTGTGCAGAGAATAATGTAATTCTTATTGCCGATGAAGTTCAGACAGGTCTGGGGAGAACAGGATCTCTTTTCGCTTCAGCCGCCTGCGGTCTCAATGCAGATATAATTACCCTGGCTAAACCTCTTGCTGCCGGCCTTCCCTTGTCAGCAACACTTATTCCAGCCAAAGTAAATGATCTTCTCAGTCCCGGAGATCATGGAACAACCTTCGGTGGAGGTCCCGTGACCTGCCAGGTGGCCCTGAAAGTACTGAAGCATATCAACAATAAAGATTTTTTAGATTCTGTAAGGATAAAAGGACAATTTTTAAGTTCTCTTCTACAGAAAACTATGAAAGAAGAAAACCTAAAGGGATCAGTACTTGGAAAGGGTCTGATGGTAGGACTTCAGCTTGACTCACTAACAGCAGAGAAGATTCCTGCTGTTATGAATGAATGCAGAGAGAATGGATTACTCCTGCTAAGATCAGGGAAAGCAGTTCTGAGAATTGTTCCACCCCTGGTTATCAGTGAAAAAGAACTCCAGGATGGAGTAAAGATATTATTTAAATCAATTAAGGAGATGTTATGAGCGATACAAAGATAAAAAAAATTGCCCTGGCTTATTCCGGCGGACTGGATACTTCAATAATTATTCAGTGGCTGAAAGAAAACTACGACAATGCTGAAGTCATTGCCATCTGTACCAATGTGGGACAGGATGAAGATTGGAAAGGAATGGAACAGAAAGCCCTCAATGCGGGTGCATCCAAATACTTTCTTGCCGATCTGAGGGAAGAACTGACAAAAGACTATATTTATCCAATGGTAAGAGCCGGTGCGATATATGAAGGTCAGTATCTACTGGGAACATCAATTGCACGGCCCATCCAGGCTAAATACCAGGTTGATATTGCCCTTGCTGAAGGCTGTGATGCGTTGTGTCACGGTTGTACAGGAAAGGGTAATGACCAGGTTCGTTTTGAACTGACCTACAAGGCCCTTGCTCCACATCTCAAGGTTATTGCCCCCTGGAGAATATGGGATATCCACTCAAGAGAAGATGCCATTGAGTATGCTGAAAAACGCAATATCAATCTTGGTAAGATATCCAAGAAAAATATCTACTCCAGAGACTGGAATGTATGGCATATGAGTCATGAGGGCGGCGACCTGGAAAATCCCTGGAACAGACCTCAGGAGCAGATGTTTCAGCTGACAACATCCCCCAAAGATGCACCTGATACAGAAGAAGAGATCATTATTGATTTCAAAGAAGGAATTCCTACTGCCGTTAACGGAAAGGAAATGGAAGCTTATGCACTCCTCCAGGAACTTAACAAAAGAGCTGCTGCCCATGGTATCGGCCGTATAGATGTTGTTGAAACAAGACTGGTGGGAATGAAAAGCCGTGGTGTATACGAAACACCCGGTGGAACTCTACTCCACACTGCTCTGAGGGATCTTGAGATGTTTACCATCAATAATGATGCCCTTCATCTTAAACACAAGCTGGCTCTGGACTATGCCGATCTGGTATATGCCGGTAAATGGTACACCACCAGCCGCTATGCCCTGGAAGAATTCATGAAGAAGACTACAGAGTATACAACGGGTTCAGTTAAACTTGTAATGTACAAGGGAAATGTCTTTGTAGCAGGAAGAAAGTCACCCTATGCACTCTACCTGGAAGACCTGGCCTCCTTTGGAGAATCCAGTTACGACCACCATGATGCAGAAGGTTTTATCAATCTCTATGGTCTCTCTACCGGTGTAACAGCCATGGTACAGAACAAACTGCAGGATGATTCCGGACAGGCCCTTCAAATCAAGGCAACTGCCGCATCTTTCCACGACAAATAATCATTAAAGATTACTGAGGGTCTGCTTTCTATGGAGCAGACCCTTTTTTTGTTCAAATCAGCTCAGCTATTGAAGATGCAGGCCAGTCCAATTATATTTAAGGAACCAATAACAGGGGGAATTATGTCTATTCAATATAAAAATCTTGATGCTCTGGAAAGCTATGAAGCACTCCAGGCACGTTCTGAAGATGTCAAACAGAACGCACTGCTAAATCCCGAGGGGATAAAAAAAGCAAATATCAATGCCGGAGGCGGTCTTAAGTACAACTATGCTGCCAAAAGAGTTGATGAAAAACTGATTGATCAGCTTCAGACTCTGGCTGATGATCAGCAGCTTATTGAGAAATATAAAGATCTATTAGCAGGATCCTTTATCAATACCGGTGAGAACCGTATGGTACTCCATCATCTGACCAGAGGGGAACTTGCCGGAACCGTTATGTATAAAGGCAAAAATCAGAGAGAGTTCTATCTGGAACAGCTCAAACGAATCGAAGCCTTTGTTTCGAGGGTTCATGCCGGAGAGATTAAAGGTTCAACGGGAAAGAAATTTGATACTGTTGTTCAGATCGGAATCGGTGGTTCAGACCTAGGTCCCAGAGCCCTCTATCTATCTCTTGAAAATGTATGCACCCCCGTAATGAATGCGGCGTTCATCTCAAATGTAGATCCCGATGATGCTAATGCGGTAATTGCGGCACTGGATCTTGAGACAACTCTTTTTATTCTTGTTTCTAAATCCGGTACTACTCAGGAGACTCTGGCCAACAGAAACTTTGTATTTGAAAAATCAAAGCAGGCTGGTATCAGTGGTTTGGATCCTTCAAAACATATGATTGCAGTTACCAGTGAAACAAGCCCTCTGGCAGGGTCCTCTGATGTTCTTGATTCGTTCTATATGGATGATTTTATCGGAGGCCGTTACTCATGTACCTCTGCTGTGGGTGGTGCAGTCCTCTCTCTGGCCTTTGGATATTCAGTCTTTGATGATATTCTTCAGGGAGCAGCAGAGGCAGATAAACTGGCTCTCAACGGTGATATTCGCTCCAATGCTTCCATGATGGACGCTATGCTGGGTATATTTGAACGTAATGTACTGGGTTATCCCACAACCGCGGTGCTTCCCTACAGCCAGGCTTTGTCCCGATTCCCTGCCCACCTTCAGCAGATGGATATGGAGAGCAACGGAAAGTCTGTAAACAGAGATGCCGGGGATGTAAATTATGCGACAGGACCTATCATTTTCGGTGAACCAGGTACAAATGGTCAGCATTCATTCTACCAGCTTCTGCATCAGGGAACAGATATTGTTCCTCTCCAGTTTATCGGTTTTCTGGATTCACAGATTGATTCCGACCTGGATTATGAGGGCTCTACAAGTCAGCAGAAACTTAAAGCCAACCTTGTTGCTCAGATTGTAGCCTTTGCCAAGGGCAGTCCCGACAACAATGCAAATAAGAACTTTAAAGGTGGACGGCCCAGTTCTGTAATCATCGGAAAACAGCTTAATGCAAAAGCACTGGGTGCACTTCTGGCTCATTTTGAGAATAAAGTTATGTTTCAGGGGTTTATCTGGAATCTGAACTCCTTTGATCAGGAAGGTGTACAGCTTGGGAAAAAACTGGCCGGACAGGTTCTGGCCGGCGGAGACGACATGGATACAGCTCTGAAAACTTTTTCAGAGATACTTGATATCTAAATTATCATTCCATATTTCTATGGCCTGCATTGGATGGTCATGGTTTCAGGGATAATAAAAAAGACCGGAAAAGCCCTGCTTTCCGGTCTTTTTATGGCCCTTTTAAGAGCATGGGAATTACCTATTTCTTTTTTTCATCTTTCATAACGATAGGTTGGTAAGTTGCCTCCAAAACATCACGCCAGAGAGGACTCTCCGGATCTACCTGATTCTTTTCATGTACGGCCATCTGTGTAGGTACATGAACAAAGCAATTGTTCCATTCGGAAACAAGCATACCAGTCTTACCTGCCATAGCCGCATGCACAGCATTGGCTCCCAGCCTGGCACAGTACAGTGAGTCATTTGGATTAGCTCTTGAAGCACGGATCATATAACTGGGATCGATATATTTAAGACTGGCATTCATATTAATATCTTTGAAGTACTTAATGATTTGATCCTTAAGAAAGAGACCAATATCTGCCATTTTTTTATTACCGCTGGGATCCTTCTCATTCGTTGCCGCAAGAAGTTCCTGTCCGGCACCCTCGGCGACAAGAATCACTGCATGCCCCCGATTCCTAAGTCTTTTTTCAAGTTGCCTCAAAAGCCCATTTTCACCTTCAAGATCAAAAGGGACTTCAGGAATAAGGCAGAAGTTTACATCACTTGTTGCCAATGTAGTGTGAGCCGCAATAAATCCGGCTTCACGGCCCATAACCTTCACAAGACCCATTCCATTCATAGCTGATTTTGCTTCAACATGTGCCGCATGCACAGCAGTCTCAGCCTTTGAGACTGCCGTATCAAAACCGAATGATTTATCAGTAAACTTAAGGTCGTTATCAACAGTTTTCGGAATACCTACAACTGCAATTTTCAGACCCCGTTTCTTAATTTCCTCTGTAACTTCCAATGCACATCTCTGTGTTCCGTCACCACCTATGGTAAAGAGCATATTCATATTGAGCTGTTCCAGGGCATCTACAATTTTAGTAACATCAGAACCACCGCGGGCGGATCCAAGAATCGTTCCACCCATATT
Organism: Oceanispirochaeta sp. M1; assembly: GCF_003346715.1. Taxonomy (NCBI): domain Bacteria; kingdom Pseudomonadati; phylum Spirochaetota; class Spirochaetia; order Spirochaetales; family Spirochaetaceae; genus Oceanispirochaeta; species Oceanispirochaeta sp. M1. The sequence goes on along the minus strand of NZ_QQPQ01000020.1, from coordinate 5,370 downwards.
ATGAATATCATCTACGACATCAGGATTAAGAGTCATAGTCGGAAGATTCTCTTCCGGCATAAAACCTACAAAACCATAGCGTACTCCAGAGATACGGCGTACACCGTATCTCTGCCATAGAGTACGAACTATGGCGCGGATAACACCATTCAGACCGGGACAGAGTCCTCCACAAGTAACAATTCCAGCATGGACATGGCCTGGGTTAAAAAAAATCTTTGCCCTGGGACCTGACATTTCAAGGGCAAACTCATGAATATTCTTTTTTTCCTGATTTTCACCTTTAATAACAGAATGCAGAACATATTGTTCATCATTCACAAAGTTGGCGATACTATCACCGTGTATATTAGAAAAAGGCATGGGAGAAGGAATTTTACATTCTCCCAGAGTCTTTATTCTGAAATCAAAACTACCACTCACTTGATCCCTCCGAAATTTCTTTTATTTACAGTCATTTATATTCTATTAAAAATAGCATGAGTATACAATCTTTTCTTTATAAAAGGATTATTAGGTAACAAAAGGATATTTATGATCTAAACTCATTGATAAATAGCGCTCATTCTCTATAATTAAGATAGATTAGCAACGCAAATATCAGGAAAAAAAATGGATAAAAGCTGCAACGAAATTCTGGAAAGACTTCCCGAGTATGAAGAAGCTGTTGAAAAAATAAAAGAGACGCTTTTAACAAATCTTATCATGATCAGTGAGATTCCCGCTCCTACCTTTGAAGAACAGGACAGGAATAATTTTCTTCTGAACCGCTTTACAGAGTATAATCTTCTAAATTGTTCTTCCGATGAAAAAGGCAATGCTCTGGGGATTATTCCGGGTAAGTCAAGGGATAGCAATATTCTTGTTATTGCCCATATGGATACAATCTTCCCCTCCAGTATTGACCATACGATTACGGTTCAGCCTGATAAGGTTATCGGTCCCGGTGTCGGTGATAATGGACTGGGACTCGCCACCCTCGCCACCCTCCCGATGATTCTTGATAAACTTGGAATCGAATTTGAATCGAACCTGATCCTGATGGGATCTTCCAAAAGCCTCGGTAACGGTGATATCGAAGGTCTGCGCTTCTTCATGGATAATTTTAAGAAACCCATTACCGCAGGTATATGCCTGGAAGGTGTAAAACTGGGACGCCTCAGCTACTCTTCAATAGGTATGCTCAGGGGTGAACTGAACTACGAAGTTCCTGAAGAGTATGACTGGACCCGGTTCAACTCTGTTGGTGCGATTGTAAATATGAATGAGATGATCAACAAGATTCTTGAGATTCCCCTACCCCGCAAACCTAAAACCAGCATAGTGCTTGGTTCTATAAGGGGAGGAACATCTTATAATACGATTCCTACCAAGGCTTCTCTGAAATTTGAAGTCCGCAGTGAATCTGAAGAAATGGTAGAAGATCTTGCAGTAAGAATACGTTCCCTTGCAGATGAAATGACTTCAATGACCGGTGCCATGGTCAATTTCATTGAGATGGCCAGAAGGCGTCCGGGAGGTACACAATTCTCTCATTCTCTGAATAAGACCAGTCGTGCCATCCTTGAACGTCTGGGAGTAACTCCAAGGCTCTCTCCCAGTACATCTGAAGTTTCGGCATTTATAGATAAGAATATTCCTGCAGTAACCATAGGCCTTACTGACGGTGAACACCTGGGCGAAATGGATGAGATGATACAGATAGAACCGATGAAGAAGGGGATCGCCCAGCTTATAGCCCTTCTTCAGGCAGTAGACAAGGGGTATTGTAATGAAGATTAATAATTGGCTTAAAGACAACACTTACCATCATTCCAACTTTGAAGATCTTAAAGAGCTGATTGATGAAAAAGAGAAACAGGGACTGACAATTTCCCTGTGTATTCCTACACTTAACGAGGAAAAGACAATCGGTAAAGAGGTCATAATGTTCAAGTCAGAACTTATGAACCGCTATCCTCTTCTGGATGAAATTGCCGTAATCGATTCTGGTTCAAAAGACAGGACTCTTGAAACTGCAGCCTCCTTCGGTGCAGATACATATCTTGCCTCGGATATTCTCCCGGATCTTGAACCCATGAGGGGAAAAGGTGAGAATCTCTGGAAGGCCATATATCAGCTTAAGGGTGACATTATTGTCTATATCGATGCTGATATTAAAAATATTCATCCCCGTTTTGTATACGGGATGGTAGGCCCTCTGATAAAACGACCTGAAGTTCAGTATGTAAAAGCATTCTACGATCGCCCTCTGGCCTTTTCAGACAGTATACGACCATCCGGTGGCGGACGTGTAACTGAAATTTTAACACGTCCCCTATTCTCATTGTTTTTTCCAGAACTAACCGCTATAATTCAGCCGCTTTCAGGAGAGTATGCAGTAAGGAGAGAGGTACTGGACAGTATTCCTTTTCCAATCGGCTATGGTGTGGAAACATCCCATCTTCTGGATGTGTATCAAAAATTCGGTATGAGTGCTTTCGCCCAGACGGACCTTGATCAGAGAGTACACAGAAATCAGACCACCAGAGCTTTGGGAAAAATGTCTTTTGGAATACTTCAGACATTTCTTAACAGACTGGTTCAGTACGGAATGCTTCAGAAATTTGATGAATTACCCACTGTGTTCAGACAATTTCAGGTTAAAGATGAAATATTCGAGACTGTAGAGTTCAATATTCCTGAAGCCGAACGGCCCCCCATGAACACCATACCGGAGTATATAAAACTTAAACGGGGAAAATAATGAGCGGATCCATCGAGCTGATGAATGTGAACTTCGGCTATGAAGAATCAGAAACTGATATATTCAGTAATATGAACTTAAGTCTTCCAGGCGGAGTCACAACTCTTATCGGACAAAACGGAACAGGAAAGAGTACATTACTCCTTCTAGCTGGAGGACGGCTGATGCCTGATACGGGAGATGTTCTGATAAACGGAATGAATTCCAGGCAGATCAGTGATGAAGCTGTACGAAGCAAAATCGTTTCCATGATTTATCAGAACATGGAATTTGAGACTGAAGATTCAGTAGAATCTCTTCTTTATTATGTTTATGAACAGAATAAAGAGAGTGCAGACGGCCTTGTCGAGGAAATTATTAAGGTTTTCGGTCTGAAGGAGAGTCTTGGTAAAAAATTCCAGGAAAACAGTAAGGGAGATATGCAGAAAATCTGTGTCGCCTTCAGCCTGTTATATGGCTCACCCTACATCATGATGGATGAACCTGTATTTGCGCTGGAGTATAAATGGAAAGAGACTATTCTTGAATATATAATAGAATTCAGCCGCAGACGGAATGTTGCTGTCTACTACTCTATCCATGAACTGGATCTTTCTCAGAAGTATTCTGACAATACTCTGCTCTTCAATAAGGATCATTCCATCAGTATGGGACCTTCTTCCACTGTCTTGAGCAGGGAGCTCCTTGAAGAGGCCTATCAGGTACCAATGGAGCTTCTCTATCAGAGAGAATCTCTTTTCAGGGATCATCTGACAAAGCCTGTGGATACAGATTCCCTTTCCGGTCAGAATGTTAAGATTATTGACTAATAAAAATATTGATTGAACAAGACCGGCGGAATTTAAACTGCCGGTCCTTTTTTTCTTTTAAGCAGATAATTAAGAATTTGTCCTGCTGAAAAAATAATAAAAGTCAGCCATTTGATGCCTAGACCGGATGAGCTTTCAATATTATCCAGATGCAGTATTTTACCCACATCAAGCTGTGAACTGCTGATTCCGCTCAGGTTTACAAAAAGCATCTTTTCACGATCCTGAATATATCCAAGATTCCTTGATTGAATAGCGATACGCTCTGGATCAGAACTGAGTGAAACCAGATCTTCATTTAACTGTTGATTGATGTTGCTGAGTTCAGCAAGATTATATTCCAGCATCGTTTTCCGTACTTCCATTTCATGAACTGCATTAAGTCCGGTACTACCCCAGAGAATGCTGTAAATCGAGTAAAATAACAAAGCTGTAATAAGAGGCCAATAATAATTCAGGTTCTTCATCTTATTTGATTTACGGATATTCTTTAAAAAGCTTAACACCATAAATGCATAATCTGTTAAAATGCTTTAAAATGATTGTTAGATTCAACTTTATCAACTGGGTTTCCGATAATTCATTAAAGGTTTATTATTCTGGATACAGGAGCAGTAGATGGCCAGGGAAATAGATAACAATAATATTGAACTTGAAAATTATGGTACATGGGTCAAAAAAGACCTCAGTGATGCATCAATTAAATCTGAATCTGTTGCTATAGAAGAAGAAAGTCTTGATGATCTGAACTTTGATGACCTTGATATCAGTGACGGCAATGAAGATGATTTCAGTCTTAATGAAACTCCTATTGAAGATCTCGACAATGAGGTCTTTTCCGGTGATTTCAATGATGAACTGATTGATTCTGATGAGGAATATGAGCTACCGGATCTTGATGATTTCGGAGATGATCTCATTTCTCCTGAGGAAGAGGACGAGCTTATTTCCATGTCAGAAGATAATTGGTCTCCCGAAGATCATGATGATCTTGATGACGCACCATGGGATGAAACGGATGAACAGATGGATCTTGATGAAAATGACCTACAGGCGGCAGATGATTTCATGCCTTCCAATAATATAGATATTTCTGATCTTAATGACAGTCCCGAACCTGAAGTATCTGTCAACTCAGCGGCAGCACTCTCACTTGTTGAAAAACAAACTGAACTTCTTACAAAGATTGAAAAAGATCTCTCTTCAATAAAAGAAGAGATTTTCGATATTAGAAAACAACTTGATTTAGGAACGAAATCTGTTCAGACCGCTACTGATGAAGAAGAAGATAATCAGAACGGTGGTTTTTTTGACGAAGACGATGATGAGTCAATTGTTCTTACGGGTGATGAGCTTGATAATATTTTCAATACTGCCGAGATGACAGTTGAAGAAATTAAGAATAATGATCTAGAACAGGAAGATCCTGGTCTTTCCATGTTATCTGAAGCTGATGAAGCACCCCGGGAAGATACAGCAGAACTTAGCATTGATGATTTCTCTCTGGAAACTGAAGAATTAAGCTTGGACGACGATCTGTCACTGGATACTGAAGAGTTAAGTCTCGAAGATGATCTGTCACTGGATACTGAAGAGTTAAGTCTCGAAGATGATCTGTCTCTGGATACTGAAGAGTTAAGTCTCGAAGATGATCTGTCTCTGGATAGTGAAGAGCTAAGTCTCGATGACGATCTGTCATTGGATACTGAAGAGTTAAGTCTCGATGACGATCTGTCATTGGATACTGAAGAGTTAAGTCTCGATGACGATCTGTCATTGGATACTGAAGAGTTAAGTCTCGATGACGATCTGTCA
>NZ_QQPQ01000019.1 GCF_003346715.1 Oceanispirochaeta sp. M1 | reverse complement strand
CTGTCCAAACGTTGTAGTATGATGACTCATAGCCGATTTCCTTTTGTTGTATTGTTTTAGTCGACTTAAGAATAAACGGAGATCGGCTTTTATAAAACCCCTTTCAAATTATCTTGGACAGCTGTGATATTGGATGTTAATAGTATAGTAATAGTATAGTGATTTTCATACGTAAATGCATAAAAACAAACATGAATTAAGGATGTAACGGTTAAATTATTACAATTAATTCGTACAGTGTAAAAAATAATTGTAGATAGATATTCTATAAAAATCATAGATTTAATAACTTTTTTGAATCGCTGTGGGGGTTCTGTTCGTATTGTTGTTCTCTGCTCTTTTTTCCATAGCTTTACTTGCTGGCTGTCTTACCCCGGAAAATCAGAAAGCCCTGTTACCCGGGATACAATATGCCGGGTAACAGGTTATTACATAGTATCTTCCCAGGTCATACTTTTATAATGAGACAGAGACTTGTCATGCCTTGAAGCGAATGCTCCAGCCGCCAGGTCCCTTCCTCAGCCCTGACTATCCGGACCGGTTCCGGCTCTCCTGATTCCCTGGATATCAGGCAGGCTTCGCCGGCCTCAAAGGGGAGTAACAGATCGATGTGGTCATGAGCATCGGAGCCGAAGTTCGTCAGCAGAAGGACCTGACTGTCTCCACTGTCAAAGTGATTAACAGTAACATAGGGGAGATCCTTCACCATAACCACTGCGGCACGACCAGTCTCCTTCAACAGCTCCTGCAGTATTTCCTGCCGGACGGGATTCAGCAGAAAAAGATATTCATCTCGGATTCTCCCAAAGGGAAAAATGATCAGATTATCCCTACGCACAATTCCGGGTCCGGCGTATTCATTCCCGGGAGAACGTAACTCGGTAAAGACCTCCATCTCCCGATGATAGGAGAGTTTCAACCAATCACCCGATTCCAGAGTCTCCGACATGGCCTGAGCGGACATCCGTGCCTGGGGCAGACTTTGGTACACCCTGCCGTTGCAGACCTGCTCGAAGCTGTGACCTCCGGTGTTGAGACCCAGCCATTGGGAGGATTCCACCGGCAGCAGATGCCGAAGTCCCATATCCAGGAGAGTATCAACAGCCTCCCCGTCCAGAAGAACCTGATTGTTCTCCAGGAGATGCCGGATATCATCCTCACATAGATTCCGGAAGTACTGACCGCCGACAGCAACAGTCTGTCCCGTCACCCTCGGATCGAGACAGTACACATTCGCTATTCCGAATGAGGAGAGGTATTCGGCCCAGAAGGTCTCCCAGGGTCTCAGCCCATCTGGAGTGTCGGTACGGTCAGTCTTCAGGGTATAGGAGGAGTCGGGATCGACCATGACCCTGACACCGGTCTCCCAGGTCCGTTTCAACTCCAGCCGGGCCACTCCGTCCAGATAGGGGCGCAGCCTCTTCAGATAGGCCTGGTTATTCTGTCTCTCCGCAATGCCGTTGCCGATCATATCAGAGATATTGATGGTAATCCCCTCGCTGCACAGAGCGAGGGAGGCCTCGATCTGAAAGGCGGCAAAAGTGTGGGATTTGGAGAAGGTGGTATGGGGAAAGTTATCCAGCTCCGGCCAGAGTTCCGTCTCTGCAGAGAGAAAGGCGGCGGTGAGGCGGGAATAACGCTGAAATTCCAGGCAGTACCGCGGACCGGCGATCTCCCGGTAGGCGGGCAGATGTGGCCTGTTCAGAGGACGATTTACGCCGGAAAAGTTCGTCATTACGGCCTTCCAGTCCCGTCCTTCCACACAGTGGGCCTGGGGAGCGCTGCTCATCAGACCGATTCTGGTACGGGGCGCTGCAGAGCGGACCGCCTCGCCAATGGCATGAGAGAACTCCGACATCGTCCGCCTCATGGTATCGAGCCAGACTTTGCGTGAAGGATGGACCTTCCCAGGTTGAAGCATTTCCCGGACAAACTCCTCCCTGTTCAGCTCCCGGCCCGCGGCTTCCGAAAAGCGTTTCATATGCTCATCACAGAAACAGCCGCCCCAGGCCAGGGGAGCATGGTTATGGATACGAAAGTCGTCCTCCACCCAGAGGATGTCAAATCCGAGCTCTGCATAGCGGGTATACATCCCGGTCAGGTAGTCCAGAAAGCTCCTGTCCAGGGGACAGGCAACAACAGCGGCGCTCTGCCCTTCAAAGTCACGCATGGTTGTGAATTCCTGGCCGGTTTTGAGTGTCCGTCCCCGGTCAGTATGAACTGTAGTGGTCCAGGGATTGAGTGAAAAAAGGAGACCCTCCTTTTTCAGCCGATCCTTGAAGGACTTCATCATCTCCAGCCAGGGTTCAGTTTCTTCCACCGTAAGATGACCCTGGTTGATCTCTTCCATATTCATATGAAACTGAATATCGTCAATTCCCGCCTCGCGGCAAAAGCCGACAAGATTTTCCAATTTTTCATCACTGTGAAATCCCGGACAGATTCCTATCCGGAGACTGTATGTAAATTTACTCATATCCTATCCCTTGATCCCGCCCAGTGTGATGCCGTCGGTCAGTTTTTTCTGTACTGATGCGTAGAAAATCATGGTGGGCAGCATGACAATCACCAGCCCCGCGAACATGGCACCCCAGTTGGTGGCGTACTTCTGTATCTCCATCAGATTTTTCAGCCCCACCGAAAGGGTCCGTTTTCCGGGAGTCGTCAGCAGGGTCAGGGCCAGCATATACTCATTCCAGAAGGTCATAAAACCAAAAAGGCTTACGGTGATCAGGCCGGGCTTGGCCATGGGCACGATGATCCGGTAGAGAATCATCATTGGGCCGCATCCGTCTATATTGGCGGCGTCCTCGTATTCCCTGGAGATCCCCTTCATGAATCCCGACAGCAGGTAGACATTGAAAGGAATCGCCGTCGCCGCGTAGACCGCACAGAGCATGAGACGGTTATCCAGGCTATTTAAATTTTTAAGCAGGATGAACAGGGGAACCACAATGTAGTTGGCATTGATAAACAACCCCGCCAGTACCAGCAGATTTATCATCTTCGAGCCGAAAAACCGTTGCCGGGCCAAGGCATAGGAGGCGGGAACCACCAGGAAGAGCAGAAAAGCCAGGGAGACGAAGGTAACAGCAATGGAATTGATAAAGTACTGCCCCATATGTGCCTTCTGTACGGCGTTGACATAATTTACAAACTGGAGTTTTGCCGGCAGTATCCAGGGGGAGCGGAGGAATTCTGCACTGGTCTTAAAAGAGGTGATAAAGGCCCAGAGAATCGGCCCCGCCACAATGATACTAATCAGAAGCATCACAATCCGCATCAGGTTGTCATAGATTATACGTTTTACTTTAGCCGTATTCACATCAGTTCTCCTTTTTACCAGTCAAAATGTTGACGACGATAGCCAGAAACAGAGAGAACAGGAAAATGAATACCGCCACAGCCATAGAGTAACCGAAGTTGGCATTGGTGAAGGCCTGGCGGTACATATAAGAAAGCAGCACCTCGCTGCTGTAGTTCTGACTGGTATTGGTCATGACACTGACCACAAGAAAGCTTGTGGACAGTGTGGAGGCGATGAAAAACACCAGTGTCACACGGATGATTTCCCAGGTCAGTGGAACGGTGATGGCAAAGAACTGACGGAACTTCGATGCACCGGCGATGTCCGCCGCCTCGTACACATCCCGGGGAATGGAATCCATGCCGGCGATGTACATAACCATATAGTATCCGAAGGCCTGCCAGATCATGGCGGCCGCGATGGCCCAAAGAACGGTTCCCGACTCCCCCAGCCAGGCATGGCACCAGGAGTCGAGCCCAAACAGCTTAAGCAGGTTGTTCAGAATCCCCGTACTGGGAGCATAGATGTTTTTAAAGAGAGTACCAATTACAACAAAGGACAGGACGTTGGGAAAAAAGAACAAAGTCCTGTAGACATTCCTCTCTTTCAGCCTTGTTTTGGTCAAAAAGAAAGCAAGAAAGAGGGAAAGAGCCATAGTGATAACCGTTACCACCGACATCAGAAAAATGGTATTACGGAAGGCAAGCCAGAATACACGGTCATTCATCAGATTGGCAAAGTTTTCCAGACCGGCAAAGCGCTTGTTGGGAGACAGACCGCTCCAGTGGAATAGAGAATTTCCAAAGACGTTTAAGGTCGGATAGATCATGAAGGTCAGATAAAGAATGAGAGATGGCAGAATGCAGTAGGCCAGAAATCCCCGGCGGCGCCACTCCCCTTTCGTCTGACCCTTGATTGTTCGATTCAGAGTTTTCACTTTTATTATTACCTTTAGGGATGAAAGGAGCAGGAAATTTCCCGCTCCTATTCAAAGAACTGTTGGATTATTTAACCAGATGGTCCTTGACCTGTTCACTTACCTCTTCGGTGTGTGCTATCCACTGGTCGACCGATCTCTTGCCGGTCATTATATCGCCGAGCTGGTTAAAGAACTCATCCCGGGGAACCAGGGAGGTTTCTGCAACCACTCCGAAAGGCTGTCCCAGCAGGGGCTGATACCCTTTGGTGAAGATCTGATAGGACTCATAGGTGGCGGGAGAGACAGTTCCCTTGAGAAATTCGGCGGCCCCAACCACGGGGGGTACACCTTTGGCCAGTTTTGCATTCAGCTCGATGGCTTCATAGGAATACTGGAAGGCCAGGAACTTCTTGGCCAGTTCGACGTTTCTGGCTGCCGCAGGGATGTAGATCTCTTCAAAGGTGGAGAAGACATACTTATCCTCATTCGCATCCAGAACGGGAGGGGCACAGAAACCAAACTCGAATCCATCCTCCCGGGGAGCGTCTGCCATTTCACCTTCGACCCAGGCGCCGTTGGGATGGAGCAGGGCGTTGCCCAGAAGCCATTCGCTCTGAGCCTGAGTGTGATCAAGGGCCACGGTACCTTCCATCAGATACTCATCGATTCCTATGCGGGCGATGTTATCCAATACTCTGCGGATGGCAGGATCTGTCCAGGCGCCGGCTTCGTAGTTGGCACAGTCAGTGAATCCCTCAAGACCGGTGGCGGCCGCGATGGCGGGATAGATCAGACTCTCGTTATAGGAGGGGTAGATTCCCTGATAAGTATAGAGAGAGCGGTCCAGCTGTTTCGCTTTTTCGCCCAGGGCAAAGAAGTCATCCCAGGTGACGGGAGCTGTCAGACCGTTGGATTCGAAAAAGTTCTTGTTGTACCACAACCCCATGGCAGAGTAATACATGGGTGCCAGATAGACCTTTCCGTCGCCGTAGGGCTGACAGAGGGAATTGTCGAGAAAACCGGGGAGGATGCGCTCTCGAAGGCCGTCAATCACGTCGGTGATATCCACCAGGGCCCGGTCCTTGATCAGAGCCTGGGCGACACCGGAGTTATTGCTGGTGGACATATAGATGAAATCGGGGGGATTGCCTGCCAGGATATTGGGGCGGATGATATCGCCGATTTCGGGGTTTGCAGTGACATTGACGGTAACACCAGGATTTTTTTCCTCAAAGGCAGTGGCTACAGCGTCCCAGTAGGCCCGTCCATATCCACCTTCGAATACGGCGATCTCGAGGACAGTGCCTTCCGACTGACCTGCTGCGTCGTCCTGTGAACCGGCTGCGAATGCCATGGACACGGACATGATGAGTGTTAAAAACAGTAATAAAAGTTTTTTCATTTCAACTATTCTCCTTTGTTCCGATGTGCGGAACTGTGTTTATTATATGATCCATCCAGTGGCCTGGAAATCGACTAAGCGGAGAAGTTGATTCACTTTTCAGGGAGAGACTTCCCTCCAGATGCACTATTCATCCCGATCCTTGTCGGATCCTGCGCTAAGGGATTTAATTCACTTCAATCCGGTTAAAAAATTCTTGCTCCCGACTGATAAGGATGTATACTATCGCATATTTCACTGCATTTCAGGGCGGTACAGCTGATAAATTTAAAGGTTCGTAAATTCATACGCAGAGTTCCCATCTCCCGGCGCATCCTCCTTCTGGTCTTTCTGGGCAGCATAGTGCCGATTCTCATGGCCAATCTCTTCGCCTACTCCCAGGCCCGTTCCGCCGTCGTCCGGACGGCAATGGAATATAACATAAAGATGATGGGGCTGATCAAACAGAATCTGAGGCTCAGCAGCGACCGGGGCCGTAACTTCGTGGATGAACTCCTGGTGGACCCCCTACTACGGACAGCCCTGCGGGATTTCGAGTCCCTGGATGACAGTGAGAAGAACAATATGATCAGGGAAATAGCCAGGGCGGTCAGACTGAAAGTCAATATGCTGGAATACATTGAAGACACCAGGCTGGTCACCCCCGACAACACTCAGATATACTCCCTCTCTCACCGATACATCCACCCGGAAATCCTTAACGAAGACTTCCTGAAAATCCAGAACAGCAGCCGGAATGAACTCTGGTATTTCTCAGACAGAAAGGGACGGCCGGTGATTCACCTCTCCCGCAAAATCATTCATATCGGGACTCTGGAAGCCCAGGGCTACCTGCTTCTGACAATCGATATGGCGCTGATCAACAATCCGAAGATCCGATTCACCGGCTACGACCGGCTGCAACTGATGCTGATCGACCCCTTCGGCAACACATTCCACTATGGAGAGGACACAAGCAGTCAGCTGGATCAGACAGTCATTGAGACCATCACAACCGCCGAGCAGACCGGTTCCATAACCCGCTTCACCGGGGACAAGAAACAGTTCATCTGCTATTTCCGGGATCCCGATCTGGACTGGACCGTGGTGTCCTACATACCCTATACAGACCTTTATCTCTCTGCAGAGAGCATCCTGTGGACCACCATCCTGATGGCGGCCCTCCTGCTGGGGATCTGCCTGGGAATTTCCCATATTATAATCAGAAGCATAACCCAGCCCCTGAATGCCCTGGTCAATTCAGTAAATCGGGCATCAACCGTGAAATTTGACACCCCCCTGGCCGATGAGGCGGACGATGAACTGGGATATATGGCCAAGGCGTACAACAATGTCGTATTGGAGGTAAAGGATCTCATCACTCAGGTTGAGGGAGAACAGATTGAAAAGAGAAAAGCCGAGGTGAAGATGCTTCAGGCACAGATCAATCCCCACTTCCTGTTCAACACCCTGGACAGTCTGCGCTTCGCAGCCACCATGAGTAACGCTTCGTCTGTGAGCGACGGTCTGTCAGCCCTTTCCCACCTGCTGCGGAATTCCATTGTCAGCAACAAACCAGTCATATCAATGGAACAGGAGGTGAAGAACATCCGGGATTACTTGACCATACAGGCCATCCGCTACGGCAACTGCATTGACTTTAGCGTCTCCCTGGACGGCATGATTACGGGAGCAAAGATCATGAAACTGCTGCTCCAGCCGATCGTGGAAAACTCTGTTATCCACGGCCTGAAAGACGACGACAGCGATATCCGTATCACCCTACACGCTACCATGCGGGAGGGGATGACTGTGATAACCATTTCAGACAACGGTCGGGGTTTCGATCCCGAAGAAAAGATAGACCGGAGTACCAACCGGTTTAAAAGCAGTAAATTCTCGGGTATCGGTCTGGAAAACGTGAGGGAACGGCTGAGACTGCAGTATGGTGAATCCCAAAGATTCAGCCTCGAGAGCCGGCCTGGAGAAGGCACCACGGTACGTATCGCCTATAGCTGGGAATTGGTCGAAGGAGCACAACATGTATAAAGCGGTCATTGTGGACGACGAAAAGATCGTCCGGGTCGCACTGAGAACCATGGTTGACTGGGAGTCCGAAGGCTATGAGATCTGCGATGCCGCAAATAACGGTGCAGCCGCCCTGGAAACAATCCGGCTTCACAACCCCGATCTTGTAATTACCGACATAGTCATGCCCGGCATAGATGGACTGGATCTGATCCGCTCGGCACGGGAATCAGGTTTTGACGGAGAGTTCATAATTCTGACCAACTACCAGAATTTCAACTACGCCATCGAGGCACTGCACAATGAGGTTCTGGATTATATCATCAAAACGGATATCTCCGTCGAGATTATGGGCAATGCGGTCCGAAAGGCGAAGGCAAAGCTTGACAGCCGCCGCAGCTCTGTCCTCCCGGAAACAAAGCAGCCGGGACCGGAAAAAGAAGACATGGAACGCCTCCGTCGGCATATTAGCGATCCGGGGACCCCTTTCGACCTCTCAGAGTCCTGCCTCGGCCTATACACCTTCCTCCCCTCCTTCCTGAACAGCGATCCACTGGACATCCCCTCGGGCACCCTGAGAAATGTAGTGAGCGAGGCGGCAAAGGAACTGCAGAGCAGCCTGATCCCCATCGCTCCCGATGTTCTGCTCATCCTGCTTCCCGGTAAGTTCGCCGCCGAGCTGATAGAACCGGAGAACCGAACTCTTCTGCAGATACGGAAACTGGTCAGACTCTACATGAATACAGAATGCGGATTCGTACTCACCTCTCCTCTGGGAGGATCAGAAGATCTGGATGCAGTCCTGCCCCGCTGCCGCACAGCTGCCCAATCGGTTCTCTACGACGGCTTTGAGACCCTGATCCGGGAAAACAGCGCCGATTCCTTCTTCCCCGGAGATCTGAAGGGTAAAAAAATCTACGCAGACTTTACCCACCTGATCAACGAGTACCGTTATGAAGAGGCGAAACAGTACATTCGTGATACGGTGGAACACTGTAGAAAAGAGCGGATCTGCCCCGGGACAGCCACCCGCCTCCTCCGCTCCATCCTCCGACTGCTCCATATGGACTACGGAGTCTGGTTTTCCGAAGAGGAACAGGTACCTGCTGCCCGTCCAGCCACTCTGGAGCAGTACAGGCAAGCCATCGAAGCCAAGGCGGATGAGATCCGCAGCAACAAGATCGACTTTTCCGAAACTACCTGCCGGGGAGAGATTCTCCGGATCGACCGCTTTATCCGAGCTAATCTGGAGCACCGGATCACACTGTCTGTGTTGAGCAGCAGCATCAATATCTCGGAGAACTATATCAGCCGTCTGTTCAAGGCCGAAACCGGGATCAACATCATACAGTATATCAATCTGATCAAGCTGGAGAAGGCAAAGGAGCTGCTGCTGATTAAGGACAACACAGTCAAACAGGTCTCCTTCATGGTAGGATACGACACCCCCTCCTACTTCAACCGACTGTTCAATAAGCTTTACGGCATAAACCCCACCGACTATATTCAGATGATCGGGCAGCTGGGCTGAATAGTGCATTAATCAGACAATATCCTCGATTCCTTCTGTGAAGAAGGGCATTTACAATTAACTCCGAATCAAAGGAGATAAACTATGCAGCCGACACCCCAATGCAACCTTAATTTCACTCAACCTATAACATCCTGGGATGAAGCCCTCCCTCTGGGGAACGGCCTCATGGGAGCGCTGATATGGGGAACAGGCAATCCCCTCCGCTTCAGCCTTGACAGGGTCGACCTCTGGGACAGAAGACGGCATCCCAATCTGGATCATCCCGATTACACCTTCGCCCATCTGAGATCCCTGGTAAAAGAGGGAAAGCAGAAGGAGATCGACCGTTTCTTCGAAGCGCCCTACCTCTCTCCAACGCCCACAAAACTGCCCGCCGGACGGCTGGAATTCCGTATGGGAGAAGATTTACAAGTACGGAATACACTGGATATAGGGAGAGCCGAAGCATCGGTATACCTGAGCGGGCCGGCCGGGGAAATCCGGGTAGACTCCTTCTGCCACGCCGTCACTGGAACCGGCTTTATCCGGATCTCCGGTTTGGATCAGGAGATGGAACCGGATTACAGCGTTTTGAACCCGCAGTTCAACTTCAATCAAGGGAAGAGACAGGACGGGATCGAGGTGGACTCGGTTGCCACATCCCCCCTGAAGGTCCTCACTTACCCCGCCCCGGAGATCCAGGACTCCGGCTCCCTCCGTTACTATATACAGGAAATCAGCAGCAGCTTCCGCTACGGGATCTTCACAAAGCTGGAGTGGAGCGGAGAAGACTGGCTCATTGTCTACCGGATAGTCAGCTCCGACGACAGCGATGACTTAACCGCTTATGCCGAAGGTCTTCTGGACCAGGCCATTGCATCCGGCTATGACAGCGCCTTTGTGGACCACCGGGAGTGGTGGCGTACCTACTGGGAGAAGAGCGCTGTCCGCCTCCCCGATCCTCTGTTCGAAAAGAACTGGTATCTGGCTCAGTACTTCCTGGGAT
The DNA here is from genome assembly GCF_003346715.1 of Oceanispirochaeta sp. M1. Lineage (NCBI taxonomy): Bacteria > Pseudomonadati > Spirochaetota > Spirochaetia > Spirochaetales > Spirochaetaceae > Oceanispirochaeta > Oceanispirochaeta sp. M1. Next base: position 99,009 of record NZ_QQPQ01000019.1, on the reverse strand, counting down.
CTGCTTCCAGGAAAGGATTTTATCCCATGCCCCTTCAAGGAGTCTGGACCGCCGACGACGGCAATCTTCCGCCCTGGAAGGGGGATTACCACCACGACCTGAACACCCAGTTTGCCTACTCCTGCTATCTCAAGGCCAACCACAGGGAGGAGGGAGAGAGCTTCCTGGATTTCCTCTGGGACCTCCAGCCGAAGGCCAGGGAGTTCGCCCGACGGTTCTACGGCGCCGAAAAAGGGTCCAGCCTTCCCAGTATGATGACCCTCGACGGGGAAGATCTCTCGGGCTGGGTGATGTACGCATACTCCCTCACCAGCCAGATATGGCTCAGTCAGCTCTTTGAACGCCATGCAGTGATGACCGGGGACGAAGATTTCCTCCGAAACCGGGCCTACCCCTACATGAAGGATGCCGCCGAATTCGTCCTGTCTATGACAGAAGAGAACAATGAGGGGCAGTATGTGCTGCCTCTATCGGCCGCTCCGGAGATCCACGACAACGGCCCTGAAGCCTGGCTCACTCCGAACACCAACTACGATCTGGCCCTGATGCGCTGGCTCTTCGACCGACTGGCGGAACATGCCCGGACCATAGCCCCCCTTGAGGAAACCCGATGGCGGGATATTCATGAGAAGCTTCCCCCCCTGGCGGTGACAGACAGCGGGGTTCTTATGCTCAGCCCTGACGAAGAACTGAAGGAGTCGCACCGCCACTTCTCCCAGCTCATGGCGGTCCACCCCCTCCGCCTCCTGAACTACTCTTATAATGAGGATAAACGGATCATCGATGCCTCGATCCTCGACCTGGAGCGCCTGGGCAGCGGCATGTGGGTTGGTTTCTCCTTCACCTGGATGTCCCAGCTCTATGCCATAGCAAAAAACGGTGAGGGGGCGGCATTCCAGCTGGAGCTGTTCTGGCGCCATACCTGCTCCCCCAACGGATTCCACCTTAACGGCGACTTCCGGAACAGCGGGATCTGTACCTGGCACTACCGGCCTTTCACCCTGGAGGCGAACCTCTTCGCCGCCGATGCACTGCAGGAGATGCTGCTTTACAGCGAAAAGGGAGAGATGGAACTCTTTCCCGCTCTGCCGGAACGGTTTCGGAAGGAGATCACTTTTGAAGGATTTCTGGCTGAAGGAGGTGTGACCGTAGGAGCCCGTATGGAAGACGGAAAGATCACGAAACTGGATCTTGTCCCCTCCCGTTCCGTGATAGTGAAACTGCGCGGCTGGACGGCGCTGAAACACTTGGCCCATACCATACCGGGTAGGATCACAGAGATGGGAGACTACGCCGTGATTGAAATGGCACCGTGACTGCTGAGTGAAAAGGTCCTCAGGGGATACAGAAAAAACTAGTGTCCCATTGAAAATACATTTTTCCAGCCCCCTCTTTGAATCATTACACGACTTCCACAAGTAAAAGTAATGACGGAGGCCCTATGAATCATATTACAGAACTGGCTCATGAATGCTTTGGTATCGACTATCTCTTCCCCTACCAGCACCTTGTAATCACCAACATTCTCCGCCGGGCAGGATACTTCGGAGAAGAGGAACAGGAGGAAGCACCCCATCACCAGGTTGTTCTACTCCCCACAGGAGCCGGAAAGAGTCTCTGCTTTATGCTCCCCGCCTTAATTCTCGATGGACTGACTATTGTAGTCTTCCCTCTTCTTGGTCTGATGGCAGACCAGCTTCGCCGGGTGGAGGAAGCGGGAATGAAGGGAGCCCTCTTAAAAGGAGGGATGGATAAGGCTTCAAGGGATGCGCTATGGAAAGGAGTACACGACGGAAGTACACAGATGCTTCTGACCAACCCGGAGATGCTGATTCTGCCGGAAGTACAGAGACATCTGCAAGAAGTTAAAATAGCCCATCTTGTGCTTGATGAGGCTCACACCATTCCTGAATGGGGCGAGTCCTTCCGTCCGGCCTGTCTTGAACTGGGAAAGGTTCTCCCGGAACTGGGAGTGGATCAGATCACCGCATTCACAGCGACAGCCTCCCCTTTGATTCTTGATAAGATTAAATCCATCCTCTTCTCAGATCTCAGCTTCAATCTTGTAAGAGCCAATCCGGACCGGGTCAATATTTTTTATAAGGTTCTACCGGTCCTGTCCCGGATGAGAACCTTGACAGAACTAATTCCACAGATAGAACGACCGGCTCTTATTTTCTGTTCCAGCCGCAGACAGACTGAACAGTGTGCCCTCTACCTCAGGCAGAGGCTGGATGATCAGGAGATTCGCTATTATCATGCGGGCCTCTCCAAAGAGCTGCGCAGTGAACTGGAGGACTGGTATTTCAATTCAGACTCAGGAATACTCTGCTCGACATGTGCCTATGGAATGGGCATGGATAAATCGAATATCCGTACGGTTATCCACTTCACCCTCCCCTCCTCGGTGGAAGCCTACCTGCAGGAGTCGGGACGGGCCGGGCGGGACCGGCAGCCCTGCCGTGCAATACTCCTCTACCATCCTGAAGACAGGTATCGGGAGGCTGAAAATCCAAGAGCGGATCTCAGAGAACGTTATGAAAAACTTCTTACCTTTGCAGAAGATTCAGAAACATGCCGTCGAGAATCTCTTTTAGCCATTCTGGAAGCAGAGCCTGAAGATTGTGACAGCTGTGATGTGTGCCGGGGAACTGTCATGATAAAAGATCCTGTGGAAGATCTTGTGACCGAGATCGTCCAAAGGTACCGGAAACGATTCACTTCAAGATTGCTCCGTGATTTTCTCCTGGGACGAAACAGCCGGGAAATAAGACAGGGATACTGGTTCAGGGCTTACGGCTTCGGCAGTCTGAATGACTGGAATCCCGATGATGTGAAGGAAGTTATCAGTGGAGGAATCTCTATAGATAAAATAAGAATGCGGTCCAAGGGTAATGGAGAGGAAAATAACGGAAGATTGATTTTTTCAGGATGACTCTATTCTAAAGATGATAATCCATTAGGTTCAATCTAAAGGACTTTATTATAAAGAGAAACCTTGGCAGCCGAATTTTCAAAGCCACCCAATTGGGGTACGATAGTAGTGAAATGCTCACTCCTATTATGGGAATCAATGGCGACCTGATCCTTCCAAGCTTCGATCATGGCAAACTTATTCTCTGCATTCAAGTTTTTATTCAGTTCATATTATTTATCAGGGCTAAGGATTGTCCGGATTCATATAATATTCAAGTCGGGGCTAATTACAGACGGTCCCATTTCAAAGGAAGCAATCTCCCCATCGAAAATCCGAAGCTCCTGAAAGAATACAGTGAAAAAGGAGGAATAGAAAATTCACAATTTCTGGAATTTATTTAAAATAAATTCAAATAATGTCATATTGTCTGATATTATAGAAGGAATTTGAGAAAGGGAGATAGAATTATGAGAAACCTTCTTTTTAATAAGCGCGATAGAAAACTGCTTGAAGAACTACCAGAGGGTGATCCTCAATCTCATTCTAAAAAAGCATATCGCCTATTTAACTATCATATGCACCCCCGAGGTATTAAAGAACTTGTGAATCCCAAAGGTATAAGGGTCGCAAATCTCATGAGAAATCTGTTGTATACCCTGGAGGAAGGTAACCCCGAAGACCGCCTGAAGGCTCTTCATTCCCTGAGGGATGAAGTCTTTTTCAGTTCTCAGGGCTCAATGAGTAAAAACACAGCCCGGGCTCTTCTTTCGGTGATGAAGGATCTATTAAGGGAAGAAGATGATGAGCAACGACGATTGGAGTTAGCCTATGATTTTCATACCATATTGACGGGAAAACCAGCCATGGTTCGTAAATTCCTAAAAAAATATCATCTACTGGAAATGCCGGAAGAATGGAATCAATTAACATTCGATCATCATGTACATGATGCCCACACAAAGGGACGAAAGACTCCGACCCATTTAATCATGGATGCCTGGATCAAAGGGATACGTTCACTCACTGTAATCTATTACGATTTCATACCTCCGGAAGCCGCTGAGGAAATGATCACAGCGGCCTCATATATGGAGATAAACTTGAGGATCGGAATGGAACTCAAGGCCGATTATCAGGGTAAGGGAGTTTCCCTGATTTGGATTCCCAGGGGATTCACAGATGCTGAAGGGTTTCTAAGATTTATAGAGAGAACAGACGTGGCTCAGTTCATGAAGGAAGGAAGAAAGAGAAGCCGAGTACGGGAGAAAAATATATTCACCATCCTGAAGATATTCAACCAGAAGCACCGGAAACGTTTTAATAGAGATTACGGTATTGATCTTCCTGAAATAGATATAAAGGATTTTAAGAACTTCGTCGGCAATGGTCAGGCCTCCATGCTTCATCTCTCAGAATTTATATTTCAGAAAGCTCTGCCCCTGCTGAAAGAAAGACAGGCCTATTGCAATGAAGCTATGGGCGTGACTACCGGAGAAGAAAAAGAGATTCTAAAAATACAAAACAATAAGATTAACAATTGTATTTCCGAGCAGGTCTTTGATGAATATTTAAAAGAGCTTGTGTCCATTCGGGAAGAGTTCTCCGAAGTCAATGAAAAGACACCCTCCCCGGCAGAGCTAATAAAAAAATTAGACACCATGCATTCGGGTTACAGGTTGACTCTCAACCTCACAGGTCTTCATGCAGAGGATGTTCTTGTGCTGATCTACCTATGCAAAGGTCACATTTCGGGTCTGGAAATCTACAACCATAAGGATTGGGCACAGGGTTTGGACAAAGAAGTCCCCAGGATACGCTCCTTTCAGCATCCTCTAAATAATGGCAATACCATAGCATTAAAACGGGCCATACTCTCCTTTATCAAAGAATGTGAGAAATCCGATGACCCTTACAAAAAGAAGCAGATAAAGAACCTCAATCTCATACTCAATGACCTTCCCGGTCTACTCAGATATTATGAATCCCATCCCATTGCCGATCGCTGGGGAAGTGATTCCACAGGCCGTTCAAGTCAGCTCTATGGTATGGGACTAGCAGTATTGGACACCCTCCCCAGAAAGACGCAAAAGGAAATTCGAAAGAGAGACAGCCAGCGGATATTACCAATTTATCTACCAGTAAAAAGAAGACGAACCTATAGCCCATCCTTGACCAAGCGTTTTTTTAATCCCAAAGAAAATACTCCCTCATGGAGTAATGATTATCCAGATGGGACTGAGTGGTTGGCCCAACCCTACTCCACTGATAAAAAAGGGGCCAATAACGTCATAGCCCTGGGCTGGAAGCCTCAACTGGATGAGCCAGAATTTGAACAGGAACCGATCACTGAAAATCGCCAAAGCCTATCTTATAAATGGCGCTATCTAGATAGTAATATCAAAAATCTCTTGAAAGTATTTATTGGATTCATTCCGGCGTTTCTCACATTCTTCCTTACAAAAGAGTGGTGGGTGCTGGCCTATCTTGGTGCTCCCATATGGTTCGGGATTACCGGGCTTAGGAATATATTACAGTCCGTAATCGGAGGGGATAGTCTGCACCGCTCTCCTCTCCTGTCATGGAACAGTTATGTCAATTGGAGCCGGGTTTCTGATTCTTTATTGTACACAGGTTTTTCGGTTCCCCTTCTTGATTTTCTGATTAAAAACCTCCTCTTAGACAAAGGATTCGGGATAAATACTTCAAGTAATGTTTTGGCCCTGTTTGGAATCATGGCGCTGGTGAACGGGATCTATATATCCAGTCACAATTTATTACGCGGTTTGCCCCCTGCTGCAATTGCGGGAAACTTTTTTCGGTCAATTTTATCAATCCCCCTGGCCATTGCCTTCAACTTCATACTGGAGGGACTACTTAGTTCTTTAGGTGTGATTGGTGCAGCATTGATTCTACAGAAGTGGGCGGCAGTTGTTTCAAAGGCGGCCTCCGACTGTGTGGCCGGTTTTATAGAAGGCACTGCCGACCGCAACCGCAATATTCTTCTACGCCGACGAGATTATCAGAGAAAAATTAACCAAATGTACGCCTCCTTTGTAAGGATGGAACTCCTTCTCCCCGAGGAGAATGTCCTTCATCTTCTGAAAAACCCCAAAAAATTGACCAAGGCCATTAAAATTGAGGATCCTGAATTGTTAGAATCCTCTATATATGATGCGCTGGATTTACTTTATTTCTGGTACTATCAGCCTCATGCCCGCACAGAACTCAAGCACCTTGTGAAGCAAATGTCCCTTGAAGAAAGGCTTATATTTATGAGATTCCAGCATGTTCTGGAGAGGAAGAAGCTGATCTGTAATCTCTTTTTAGAGGGCTTCCTCGGCAAAAACTACAGCAAGGCAATGGCCTTCTATCTGAGTCGAGAAAATCAGTATATAGAATCATTGAACAAACTTTTAAAATACTGAGACATGTAAAGGGGGGAGAACTGTAATGTCAGGATTTAAAATTCATGCGATAGATTCCAGCATACATTATCCCCAGAATGGAAAATCTAAACAAATATTACAATCCATTCTTCAAATATATACTCTTGAATTTCGAAAGGTTTTTCTCAAAAACATCTACTAGTACAGGATCAAATTAAGTATCCCGTCCTTTTATAATTTCTTCTGCAGACTCTTCAAAACTCCAGGCGGTTTTGTACGGGCGATTTGTTGTCAGGGCATCCAGAACATCTGCAAGACGAACAATGCGCCCTAAAACAGGATTTTTCATTATTTCATAACCCAGAATAGTATGCTTCTTCATAAGCTCTGCTTCCTCTGCATCGAGCCTGAGGACTGTGACAGTTGTGATGTATGCTGTGGAACTGTTATATCAAAAGATCCAGCTGAGGATCTAATCCTTAGGATAGTTTATAAATACCGGAAGCGTTCACCACGAGACTGCTTTGTGACTTTCTTCTGGGCCGCAATAGCAATAAAATACGACAAGGGTATTGGCATAGTGCTTCAGGCTTCGGCTGTATGTCCAGATCGTATCCGGATGATGTAAAAGAGCTGGTAAAGGGATTAATTGTTACTGGTTTAATTCAGAATAATTATCTATTAAAGTAGTAGTCTAAGCTGTCTATCCACCTATTCATCATCTTACAAATAATACAGAATTCTTCATCAAAAGAATCTTGAAATAAGATTTTTAAAATCAGAAAACTCTTATTTCATTTTCAAGATATTCTGTCTCGACTCTTGCCCAAATCCATGAGGGAACATTAACTTCACCGCTCTCTTCTGCATCCGTCAACAAGTTCCTGATTAAAATATAATCAGGGTCACTTCCTAAAAGAAGGGAAACTGCATAGTAATATTGATAAATTGGATTTTCCGGAAGTCTCTTATTCAAATCGGCAAATAGATTGCATGCTGTTCCCCAATCCTCATTATCGACATAGATTAAACCTGTAATATAAAGTGCATTATTATGATACCAATTATCAGAGTTCTCTTCGGCTCCGGCTATCCTCAGAAATTTGATTGCCTCTTCAGGTTCCTTTAAAAGGTAAAGGAGTCTGCCCTTAAGATAACAGTTTTCAGGAGATTCCCGGGAGAGTGCATCCATTTGATTTAGATCATGCAATGCCTCTTCTATTCCTGAGCTTTCTTCTTGTACACGCGCTAGAATTTGATAGAAGGGATAGTATTCAGGAAATGATTCCAGATAGGGAGAAACAAATTCTATCAACCCCTTATGATCCTGATTTCTCTCATAACTCTCAAGAATCATCTGAACAATTTGTGGATGTTTATCCCAGCCTGAAGGTGCATTACTTAAAAGGGATTCTAATTCATCTGGATAGGAATTAAGCTTTTTCTCAGCATCCAGTGCCCACTCGAAGATTTCTTCCTCAGATTCCAGACTTAAAAGTGAGTCCAGATCCCAGAGTTCTACATTTATTTGGGGATCATTATCAATCCAGGGACCCGTCCAGGGGCTATTCTCTTTTTCGAATTGAACTAAAAAAGCATCCCAGGCATCTTGGGCTTTTTCAGCAGCTGTATTATATGAAAGAGACCAAAAGTATCTTCCCAATACATAAGACTGACCAAAATCGATCCAGCTTTTATACTCATCTTGAATCATTTTCTGAAATTGAAATAACTGTTTCCATGCTTCATCTTCACTGATGTAGCCCAAGGAATATCCCCAGCGTATTAAATATGTGGCTCTTCCCCAATCCCAGGCATGCAGCAAACGATCATCATAGAATTCTCTATGATACAGAACTGACTGCAAACGTCTCATCTGTTTCAAAGAGAAGTCCTCATCTAATGCTTTTTTCCAGAGAGGACCCTCCGATTCATCCTTAAGTATAGACAAAATATTCTGCATACTGCTTGATGTACCACCATCCTTCAAACCTTCAAGATTATTAAGTAGATCAGCCTCATTATGAATACCCCAGTCCTGCCCGAGAGCTCTATCTCTAAGGGATTCATATTTTGAATGTGCGAGAGGATATATGGGAAGGGTATCAGAATTAGTCTTATGTAATTCCATCATAATGCCATTTAATGAAACGGCCGCAGCTTCTTTGTTGTAATTATTAGAATCCCAGGAGAGGGTAGGAGTCTTAAGGGGCCAGGGTTTCATAAGTGAAAGACCTGTAAGCATACCATCATCGCTATAAGATTTTACGACTACTGCATAATGGTTCAGCCTTGGCAGCTCTGAAGGCCATGACCACTCCGTAATATCCTCAAGGGTTTCCTCATAGACTACAGAATCAAGTTCGACAAGATTTCTGAAATTTGCCAGTGTCAGAGTAGAAAAGGGCTCATTCCTGTCATCCACAACATCATATTCTACTAAAAGAGGTATATATCTAGTCCGCTTAGCTTCCTTATATCTATATACAGAAACAGTATAATGGTCAGCGAAGTGAACTTTAGACCAAGTAATCCCTTCCTCATTAAGTGATATTGTAAAATTGACCTGCATATTGAGACGGATAGTCTTTCCCCATAATTTATTAAGCTTGATGTTTCGTCTAATACGGCTACCATCAGATCTGTAACCATGAGCATATAGATTGATCCATACATCCTGAGGCCATTCACTCTTCTTTTCAATCTGTAAATAAGGATTAGTTCCTGTATTAAATTGCTCGAGGATTTCAAACTCTCCATCTTCGTTTTTGCTGACAATATCAAAATTCACATCACTGTTATCACGACCGTAAATTTTAAATTCAAAACGAATTGAATCCTCTCCTAATGCATTATTCTGCTGTGGTGAAAACCCTGGAGATTGGGCAAGAAGGATATCATTTTTATTATATGCAGAGATTAAAATAGCCAATCTCTGATTTTGAATAATATTGGGAGGCAGAATAAACTCGGTGTCTGTTCCTTGAAATGTGAATACTCTACTGTCTTCATTCACTCCGTTTCCCAGACTCTTGAGCCTCTGTATTTCATATGACTCATGTTGACGGGTATTCGAAAACAGGAATAAACCACCATTTTCCTGTTTATAGAATTCTTCATCCAGGTCATAGGCTTCTACCTTGTAATATTCGGCATCAGATATTGCTAACCAGGATACAAGACTCTCCCTGATAGAATGCTGTATTGAACCTGCTAGAATTAATTCGACACCCGATGGACGGGCATAATCAATGCTCATGCAGAAATTCTTACCAGGATTTTGATCTAAGGATGGGATGCAGATTGCAGTATCGCTTGTGTATTCAGGAAGAAGAGGAATTTGAACCTTTCCTCTTTGATCTGTTCTAACTTCAAGGAGATCACTACCCCAATCATCTGAATCTAAATCTAAAATAATCTGTACTGGATAATCCACTAAAGGATCAGGCCCCTTAAAAAGGGTAACATTTATTGTCTCAGAATCTGACTGTGACCATACACAAAAAGTGCTGTAAATAAAGAGAAGCAGTAAAGCGGTCTTTTTCATAAAACTATAGTATATTATTAACAATCGATAATCAAAGACTTTCGATATAATTGATACAGACAGATTGGACTTAATGCTGGTTTCGTATTGTTGAACCTGACCTCTCAACCGGGACAATCAGTTAAGACACACATATAAAATTCATAAATATATGAGATCGATATCCTTAAAAAAAATGTCATCACTTAATGTAGTGCCATCCCGAATACAGGTATCAGGAGGCTGAACCTGAGGACTGTGACAGCTGTGATGTGTGCCGGGGAACTGTCATGATAAAAGATCCGGTGGAAGATTTAATTATTAGTGGAATTGCCAACGCTGGGAAATCCAAAGGTTATTTGATAGCCCCAAGTAACAGCATATTATCCTGAATTACGTTTCACGAATAATTAGTTCCGGTTGATATGTAACATTCCTTTGAGGAAATGAGCTGTCCCTGATTATGCCCACAAGTTCTGTTGCACTGTCATATCCCAGCCTGTATTTAGGAACTCTGATAGATGATAACGAGGGAGTATAAAAATGAGCATCACTAATATCATCATGACCGAGAATGCGGATATCTGATGGAATGGAAAGCCCCAGATCATGTATCGCCCGAAGGACTCCCAGAGACATAATATCATTGTAAACAAAGATAGAATCAATTTTGGTATCCCTGCGAAGTAAATCAGTAGCCTGTTCATAGGCAGCTTTATGTGTGGCTGGGCAATGCATAACTCTTTCTGATAATAATGGTATTCCAAACTCTTCCAAATTCTGCTGAAATCCCTGCAGTCGATCCCTATTACAGGAAACAGGTAGATCAAATCCGATATATGCGGGATTTTTTCTGCCTATAGAGTAAAAATGCCTGGCAGCAATCCTGCCGCTTTCCAATGAATCAGAGATAAAATAACTCCGTGAATTTCGATTTCCCTTTCGAACTATGGTTATATGGGGGACTCCCAGATGGTCATAATCCAGAGTATTTTCTAAATCGCATGAGGGAACAATGATAGTACCATCAACACGATTGGCAATAAGAGTCTTCAATATTGTATTTTCTTTATCCAGATTTTCCCCGCTGCTTAGGGCCAATATGGTATAGCCAAGGTCTGCCACAGCATCATTAATCCCCTGAAGTATTCTGGCATAAAAGGCATTATCCATATGCGTGATGACAACACCTATCATTTTATTGCTTTTCGTTCTGAGCTGGGAGGCGCTGGCATTGGGAATATATCCAAGATCATCAGCTATTTCCTGAATTCTTTTTTTGGTCTCCACTCCGATATCATCCTGATCCTTAAGGGCCCTGCTGACTGTGTTAATAGAAACATTAGCTTTTTCTGCAATGTCTTTCAGCCTGATATATGCCATAACTCCCCCACTATTAACGTTCATGTAATTATAGCAAAATCATATATTATAGAGAAGCTTATTTCCTCAATAAACTATAATTATGCCTTTAAATAGGTATTTTTTAGATTTTAATTGACATATTAGAAAAACCAATCATAAAATTAGTACATTATCGTTAATGTTTGGAGGAAATGAATGAAAAGGAATTCTCTTAGTATCTTGATTCTGTTACTAATCACCCTGTTTGTGATACCAATGACAGTTTCTGCCAATGGCGGTCAGGATGAGATGACAACAGAAGAAGCAGAAAAAGTGACGTTTTTCCACTATTTCTCAGGAACCCTGTCCGGAGGGATGGATGATCTGGTCGAGACGTTCAATGAGGAGAACCCAGAGTATGATCTAGCTCATACACCTGTTGAACATGAAGCTTTTAAAACAAGTATTATGGTTATGCTTTCCGGTGGTAATCCTCCAGATCTCTTCTCTTACTGGGCTGGATCAAGGGTTCAATTTATTGTTGATGCAGACCGCCTGACACCCATTGATGATGTATATGAAGAATATGGAGTTTCCAAACTCTTCTCTGAAGCCGTCAATGGGGCTGCAACCTACAATGGCCATAAATATTTTCTACCACTGACCCAGCACTATGTTGCTTTTTTCTATAACAAAGAAGTATTTGCCAAGGCCGGGATCGCAGCTGCCCCTGAAACATGGGCCGAATTCCAGGACGCCTGTGAAAAAATCAAAGCCATTGGCGTAGCTCCCATAGCTCTTGGATCAAAAAATAGATGGCCTGCTCAGTTCTGGCTGGATTATCCACTGCTGAGAACAGCCGGGCCCGAATACCGTGCGAAACTGATGGCCGGAGAAGTCTCTTATACAGATCCAGAAGTTGTAAAAGCCTTTGAACTGTGGAAAGAGTGTATCGATAAGGATTATTTTTATCCTAATGCCAATGCCTATGACTACGCAGAAGCAACTGTTCTTGTAGGAACCGGCGAGGCCGCTATGACCCTTATGGGCAGTTGGATGATGCAGCTGGATGATCAGATTGGATGGGCTCCGGGCGAAGATTATGATTTTTTCCCCTTCCCTGTCGTGGATACTTCCATCCCGGATACGGCCGTAGGCCCCTTTGACGGCGTTGTCATTGCCAAAGATGCAAGAAATCCCGAAGCTGCCAAAAAAGCTCTCATTGCCATGGCTCAGACAGAACCTATGATAGCCTTCAATACAGGAACCGGTGCATTGGCTCCGAATGTAAATGTACCCGCATCTATGTATAACGTTCTTCAGTTGAAGATCAAAGACTATTGTGCAGTAGTACCAAACTGGGCCTTTAACTATGACCTGGCGACACCTCCTCCTGTAGCAGATGTCGGACTGGATGCCTTTACAGAATTTATCGACAGTCCTGAAAACTATATGCAGATCCTCAAGAAAACAGAAGAGGGAGCAAAAGCGGCCTGGGGCAATATGTAAAACCTGTTTCAAATCTTTACCGGGGGCTGCGTATCTGCAGCCCTCCTGATTATTCATCAAAAATTTTAACCCAAGAAGAGAGTTTAATGTGCAGAAAAATACGGCCTGGCAGTTCCTGCTGTTGCCCTTGCTGATCTATTCAACAATTATTATTTTCCCTTTTTTGCAGTCCCTGTATCTGAGTTTGACGAACTGGAACGGCCTATCTCCAGAATTTGATTTCATCGGCCTTGCCAACTATAAGAGAGTCTTTACAGATCCTAATTTCAGTGGCGCCATTATGCACAATCTGATCTGGGTTTCAATTTTTCTTGTTGTTCCCACATCAATGGGTTTATTTCTGGCTGTACTTCTGGATAAGGGTATTCCAGGTGCAACATTTTTTAAATCTGTCATATATCTTCCTATGATATTTTCATATGTAATTATTGGAATGATCTGGAATTTCGTATATGAACCGCGACTGGGAATTCTGAATTTGTTTATCCGTATGCTGGGCTATCCGGAATGGAATTATGCCTGGCTGGCACAGGCAAAGACCGCATTACCGGCCATTATTCTAGAGGCATCATGGCAACATACGGGGCTCTGCATGATTCTATATCTTGCAGGATTAAGCGGTGTTCGACAGGACCTTCTGGAAGCGGCCAGGATTGATGGAGCAAACTCATTTCAGCTCTTTTTCCACATCGTAATTCCCCAACTGAAAAACTCTACAATAGTTGTTATTTCACTCACCGTCATTAACTCTCTTAAGAATTTTGATCTGGTGTATATATCAACGAAAGGCGGACCATTCCGCAGCTCCGAGGTGCTGACAACGTTTATGTATAGAGAGTCCTTCTGGAATTATCAGATGGGCTATGGCAGCACGATTGCCAGTGTTCTCTTTTTCATAGTTTTTATTGTGGTCTTTTTCTACTTCAATTCTGTTATGAAGGAGGAAAAAAGTGAATAAGGCGAATAAAGCAAGTACGATCTTCACCTTTCTACTGGTGGTTATTATATGTACTCTCTTTTTTATCCCCATTTACGGCGCATTTACTACAGCCTTCAGGACAAATCAGGAGATTATAAAGGAAGGATTCTGGGCTTTCCCCGCTCCTCCCGTACTAGATAATTTCATAACTGTCTGGAAGGGGGGAAAGATTCAGATGTTTCTCCTCAATACGGTACTGGTATCCATTTCATCGACTGTCATATCGATTTTTATGGGAAGTTTGACAGGATATGCCTTTGGAAAATTGGGATTCAAAGGGAGCGGCTGGTTATACATAGTTGTTGTAGCCGGTATGTTTTTTCCGCCTCAGATTGTTCTTATCCCTCTCTTCAAGCTGTTCAATACCCTCAATCTCCTGGATTCGGTGTTCGCTCTAATCATTGTTCATGTAGGATTTGGAATCCCCATATGTACGTTGATGATGACAAACTTCTTTCGGGATATTCCCCCTTCTCTGAGGCAGTCAGCCATGCTGGATGGCTGTAATGACTGGCAGGTTCTATTTCGTATCATGCTTCCCCTGGCCCGACCCTCAATAACAGCATTGATCATCCTCCAGTTTACCTGGATCTGGAATGATTTTTTATGGCCACTGATTCTGATTAAATCGGAGCACAGAATGACCATACAGATGGGCATTCTGCAGCTCCGGGGACAATATGGTTTAGCTTGGGGAAATCAGGCAGCCGGTGCTCTAATGGCAACAATTCCCACTCTTCTACTCTTTATATTTATGCAAAAACATTTTATCCATGGCCTGTCTATGGGTGCCGTCAAGGAATAGACCAGAACCCATAGTCAATAAAGGAGAAAAAATGAGTAATCAGCTGGATGAAAGAATTAAAAGAGCCGGAATAATCCAAAAAGCAGGATCTCTCCGAATCGCTCTTGATTCAGGAAAAATTGAACCATATCAAAATATATCCTTGAGCGAGGGCCTGGTCCTGGGTTTGATGAATCAGGGAGTTCGGAAATTCGTCGGGATATTCGGTCATGGAACAACAGATGTAGCCGAAGTACTTCGTGTATATCAAAAGGAAGGACTGGTAGAGGTCTATAATGTCCGGAATGAAACAGAAGCATCTCATGCTGCGGCTCAACTCAGATGGCAGTATGGTGAATATGCAGCGGTCTTTACATCCATAGGTCCGGGGGCCCTTCAGGCATTTGCAGGATCTTTAGTACCAAAGTCTAATGGACTGGGTGTCTACTATATTTTTGGTGATGAAACCACCCACAATGAAGGCCCGAACATGCAGCAGATCGCTAAAAGGGAGCAGGATCTATTTCTGAAGATCAGCTCTGCCATGGGTGGATCATACTCCCTCAACACAGCAGAAGCTCTCTTTACAGCATTGAAATGGGGATATAACACAGTCTTTAATCCCATGAGAGAGGGTCCTTATTTCATGCTCCTTCCCATGAACATACAGGGAAAAATTATGAAGGGGATGAACTTGAACGAACTTCCTGTTCCTGTAAGAGTACCTCCTTCTACTCCCTCAGATATGGAGGGTTGCCGGATCGCTGTAGATTATATTAAAAAATACTCCCGTATAACGGTAAAGGCCGGCGGCGGATCACGTAACATAGACCCCAAAGTTCTTTCTCACTTTATGGAACTTTCCGGGGCCGTTTATGTGCATGGCCCCCAGGTACCTGGCCTGTTGCCGGAAGATCATGAAGGAAACATGACTGTGGGCGGTTCAAAAGGCTCAATTTCCGGTAATTATGCCATGGAAAATTGCGAGCTGCTTATAGTTCTGGGAGCCCGGGGAGTCTGCCAATGGGATTCCTCCGGGACAGCCTGGAAAAAGACCAGGCAGATAATCAACATAAACACCATTTGGGAAGATGCTCTTCAGTATAACCGGACACTACCGCTTCTGGGAGACTGTGGAGAGCTGCTTAATCAGATGAATACAATTATGGAGAAAGAAAATCAGCCGCCGGATTCTTCCAAGGCAGAGTGGATAGACAGCTGCAGAATTAAGAGAAAAGAATGGGATGCATACAGGAATAAAAGATTCCAGAATCCTGTCCTGCCGGATAAAAAATGGGGAAAAGACCTTCTTACACAGCCTGCTGCTCTGGATCAGATCATCAGCTTTGCCGATCGCAAAAATGCAGTAAAAATATTTGATGCAGGTGATGTTCAAGCCAACGGTTTCCAATTGGTACGGGATAATGTGCCTTTCAGAACCTACACAGATACGGGCTCCTCATATATGGGTTTTGCTGTATCTGCTCTCCTTGCCTCTGCTATGGCCGAAGACCATGAGTACTCAATTGCCTTTACCGGTGATGGCAGTTTTCTTATGAATCCCCAGATTCTGCTGGATGCCGTTCAATTCGATGTTCATGGAATGATTGTTCTCCTTGATAACAGACGAATGGCAGCCATCAGCGGTCTGCAACAGGCCCAGTATGGGAGAGATTTTGCAACAGATGATTCTGTTGAAGTTGATTATCTACGACTGGCATCAGCCTTCAAAGGGGTCGCAACTTATGATGGTGGATTCACTCCTGAACAAGTGAAACAAGCTCTGGAGTCAGCATACGAATATAAGGGATTATCTCTGGTCTATATTCCTGTTTACAGCGGCGATCATGAATTAGGCGGGCTTGGTGCCTTTGGAAACTGGAACGTTGGAAACTGGTGTGATTCAGTACAGCAAGAAAAACATAAGATAGGACTATAAAATGGAAAAAATTAACGTAGGATTCATCGGACTGGGAAGGATTTCTGATCTTCATGCTCTTGGTTACAAAGACAACAAAGAGGCAAGGATCTACGCTGTGTCCACCAGGACAGAAGAAACAGGACTTGCAAAAAAGAATGAGTGGGGTGCGGAAAAGTTTTACAGAGACTACAGGGAGATGATTGCAGATCCTGCGATTGATGCCATCGAAATTTTAACCCCTCAAAAACTTCATGAGACCATGGTTCTGGAAGCTGCCGCTGCAGGTAAGCATATTATGGTTCAAAAACCGATGACCATCAGCCTGGACAGTGCAGATAGAATGCTTGCAGCCGTTGCTGATATAGATCGAGTCTATAAGGTTATTGAAAACTATATATTCTACCCTCCCCTGCAAAAAGCTAAAGAACTTATAGACAGCGGGGCTATCGGTGAGCCTATCAATATGAGGATAAAATTTATCAGCGGTTCTTCAGGAGGATGGGATATTGATCCCAAATCATGGGAATGGAGGATGCAGGAAAACATTGAGGGCCGGGGCATGCAGACCTTCGATCACGGACATCATATGTGGTGTGTCGCCTGGTACCTCATGGGCGATATTGACCGGGTGTCAGCCTGGATCGATTCGGCGGATGGCATAGTGGACTGTCCTGCAAATATAATCTGGAAATACAAGGATGGCATAAAATACGGCAGCTGTGATTATACCCATTGCTGGGATATGAACATGCCCTCTGACTACTATGCCAATGATGAGTGGTTTGAGATTACCGGTTCTAAAGGAATCATCCTGGTCAACAGAGCCACAGGCCAGCTCCGTAAAGGTCCTGCTCTCAGTCATTTTAATGGAACAAAATGGAATCATTATGAAGATATTGAATCTGACTGGTCTGCGGGTTTCAGAAATGCTACTTACAATTTTATTTCCGCCATTAAAGGACGGGAGGCTCCACTCTTAACAGGGCATGAAGCCCGTGAGATTTTAAAGATCGCTCTGGCCATTATTAAATCTTCTCAGGAACGCAGAGAAGTCTATCTGGATGAACTGGAACAGCCGGATCCGGAACTCTATGCCTCAGAAAGAAGAAAAAGAGAGATTCAGGAGGCAAAGGGCCGCAAGGGTCTGACTATTGATGAATTAAAGGAAAAGGGGAGAATCCTCTGATGGATAATAAATTGATATCTGAACTTGAAAGCCTGGCAGTGGATCTGAGGTATCTTATCTTAAAGACGACTCATAATGCCGGTGTCGGCCATACGGGGGGCTCCCTCTCAATGGTGGAAATCCTCAGCTGCCTCTATTTTCATATTATGAATATTGATCCAGATGATCCTGCAAAGGAAGAGAGGGATCGTTTCATATTATCCAAAGGGCATACCACACCGGGGTATTACTCGGCTCTGGCAAGACGCGGTTATTTTCCTGAATCAGAGCTTAAGACCTTTGATCAGATGGGTTCAAGACTTCAGGCACATCCGGATATGAATAAATGCCCGGGAGTAGATTACTCTTCAGGTTCTCTTGGACAGGGCCTGTCTATCGGCATAGGAATGGCTCTTGGAGGACAGGCTGCAGGCAGGCATTTCAACACCTTTGTTCTAATGGGTGATGGAGAAAGCCAGGAAGGTCAGGTCTGGGAGGCAGCCATGTATGCCGGTGCCCACAATGTGAAAAATATTATTGCTATTGTTGACTACAACAAAGTTCAACTTGCAGCCAAAACAGCGGATACCCTCGACTTGGAACCCCTTGATCAAAAATGGAAGGCCTTCAACTGGTCTGTACTACAGTGTGATGGAAATAGTATGGAAAAGGTTCTCAAGACTCTGCTTCAGGCTGTGGATATGAGCCGTAAGGGTCCGGTAGTCCTGCTGGCACATACGACCAAAGGTAAGGGTGTCAGTTTTATGGAAGATACATTTGAATGGCATGGAAAAGCACCCAATAAAGAAGAATTGAAACAGGCCCTAACGGAACTTGGTTGTCTGGACAGGGAGGAATTATGAAAAGGAGAACTATGAGCAGGGGAGACTCGATCATGCCCCGTGTCGTATTTGGAGAAACTCTGGTAGAACTGGGAGATATGATTCCCGAATTGGTAGTTTTAGACGCTGATGTCGGAGCCTCTACCCAGACAGCCCTTTTCAGGGATGCCTTTCCAAACAGGTTTTATCAGATGGGAATTGCAGAAGCCAATATGGTTGGAGTTGCTGCAGGACTTTCCACCCAGGGCTTGATACCTTTTGTATCAACATTTGCCATATTTCTGAGCAAGAGAGCCGGAGATCAAGTTCGTAATACCATAGCTCTGCCCAAAGCAAACGTTAAGTTAAATGGTGCCTATGGTGGACTCCCTACCGGAAAAGCGGGGGCGTCACACTCTGCCATTGAGGATGTAGCTATAATGCGTGCCATTCCGGGAATGCCCATTATAATTCCGGCAGATCCTGTGGAAACCCGTTTGGCCACAATCGCAGCTATGAAAATACCAGGGCCTGTGTATCTGAGAACAGTACGCTGCCCTGTTCCTGTCATATTCTCAGAAAATGAAATTTTCGAGTTCGGAAAGGCGAAAACCATACATGATGGGAAAGATGCAGTTGTTATTTCGACAGGTATGATGACCCCAAAGGCCCTTTTGGCTGCTGAAAATCTGAAAAAGCAAGGATTGTCCGTAAAGGTAATACATATGGGTACAGTCAAACCTCTGGACAAGGCAGCCGTGAGTGCTGCGGCCCGTGAATTCGGGCATATTGTGACTGTTGAGAATCACAGTGTCATCGGAGGATTAGGTGAAGCAGTTTGTTCTGCGGTTGCTGAAGAGTATCCCTGCCGTGTCACCCGACTTGGTTTTCAGGATCTGTTCCTGGAATCCGGAGACAATGAACCTCTATTCACAAAATACGGAATGAATACTGAAAATATTGAGATGACTCTGAAAAAAATCATAATGGAGAAAAAAGGATGAAGATAGCTGTTATCAGTGAAACAAGTGCTGCAGATAAAAATAAAGATATTCTACAGGCTTTGGAGAATACAGATCACAGCATTGTGAATTGCGGTATGAAGTTTAAGGGTGAAAATCCTGAACTGCAATATATACATACTGGATTTATGGCCGGTCTGCTTCTGAATTCCAAAAGAGTGGATTATGTCATAGGGGGATGCGGTACAGGGCAAGGATTCCTAAACTCGGTCATGCAGTATCCCGGAGTCTTCTGCGGGCATATACTGACCCCTCTTGATGCCTGGTTGTTTACCCAGATCAATGGTGGAAACTGTATTTCTCTAGCCCTTAATCAGGGCTATGGCTGGGCCGGTGATGTGAATCTTGATTTTTTGATCCAGCGTCTCTTCAGTGTGCAATCTGGTTGCGGGTATCCTGCTCAGAGACAAATACCTCAAGGAGAAAGCCGCAAAAAACTTGCCGATATTTCGACTATTGCCCATAGATCTTTTGGTGAAATTATATCAAAACTTCCGGATAATATTGTTAATCCTGTTTTAAGATATCCTGGATTTCTAGATACTCTGGATATTACTACGATTGAGAATTCAGAGTTGAAGAATGCACTTTCAGATAGAATATAACGTCTGATGCATATTACTGAGATGTTCTAGCTGTGTATTCCTGATGCTGACAACGACATCTTTCTGACAATTTTTTGCTGAATACTTGATGACTCTGCTTATCTACAAGTTTAGCCAGATCTTGAGAGGAACGAACATTTAATAAATCCTGAAAAAGAACTGTGAAAAACATGTAAACTGTGCATTTTTTTCACAGCGTCTCCCCGTCATCTCATCCTCTCGCTGCACACAAAGCCCATTTCGCCACTTGGCACAATAATTGCGCTATCTTAAATATCAAACATTTAAGGTATGAATATGAGAAAGTTAATTTTGGGATTTCTTGGCGTTATCGCTATAACAGGATTTATATATGCAGAGGAGCCATTAACACTGACAGAAGAGAAGGCCGTTGAATTGGGGATGACACAAAACCTGTCCCTGAGAAGCTCTTCTCTGGATTATCAAAACAGTGAAGAGGAAAAAAATAACAGATGGAATAATTTCCTCCCCAGCTTCTCCGCAAGTGCCGGAGTATCCCGAAAAGATGAATTTCTCAGTACTGAATCAATGCAGACATCCGGAGATCCGTGGAGTATGAGTTTTGGCGGAGGGATTTCACTCCCCCTCGGCCTGACAAACTTTTACTCCATGGAAGCCTCCTCCCTTGGGTATGAGGCCCAGTCAATTGTGTATGAGAATAATCAGAAAAGTCTGGAAGCATCCATTCGAAAACAGTTCAAGTATCTGCTGGCTTCTGAGGAAAATGTACTCCTCAAGCAGAAGAGTATTGATCTGGCACAGAAACGCTATGAACAGGCCCTGGTTAACTTTCAGAACGGCCTGGTTTCAGAGTTAAATGTCCTGCAGGCTCAGAACTCTGTTGAACTGTTAAAACCAGCCTATCAGGATGTCAAAACAGCCTATGAAAATCAGCTTATGGCCTTTCAGAATCTTCTGGGAATGGATCTTTCCCAAAGAATTGAACTCCAGGGGGATTTAACAGTGACGCAGATAGAACTGGAAGCTCAAGTTCTTGTGGATACTTTCCTTACAGGAAGACTCGATGTGCAGAGCAGTCAGAAAAACAGGGAGATCCTTGAAAATAAGGAAAAACTGCTAAAAGCAGGAAAAATGGCCCCGTCCCTGTCTCTATCTGCAAAATGGGATAATGGTATAACAAGTCTCAGTGAAGAACCCTCCTGGTCAGACAGTGCAACAATATCTGCTTACTTGAGTGTTCCCATAGATGGTTTTATTCCCGGTTCCAGTGACAGGACATCAATAAACAGTGCCGGCAGAAATGTTGAAAAGTCCTCTATTCAGGTGGAGAATACCATGAATAATGCAGAACAGGAGATTAGATCTCTTATTATGACTCTCGAGGGAGCATGGACGAATATAGAGACATCAGAACTTTCTGTAGAGCTGGCACAGAAAACTTATGAAATGACAGAAGCCGCCTATTCTCAGGGAACATCCGAGCTCCTGGATGTTGAAGATGCACAGAATAAACTGTTATCAGCTCATCAGGATCTACTCTTGAGTAAATACAGATATCTTGCAGGAATTCTGGACATGGAATTGGCGCTTAATGCAGATATTAACAGTGTAATGGAGATTCGAAATGTACAATAATGTGAAAAAATCTGATGCGTTTGTCACAGCCCCTATATACACATATAATTACAAGCAATATGAATGAAAAAAGATTCTTAATCTATCTGCTGATACTGATTTTTGTACTGTTCTCTGTTATGGGTGTCATAATTATTGAAACCCATATTCAGCATAAACAGGTCAGCCTTCTCCTGGAATATGAAAAATTACTGGGACGCTATTACAATTTGTATACATCCGGAGAATCTCTGGATGATCAGATGACAGCACAGATCCTGGGATTTGCATTCTATAACTACTACGGAGATCCTCTCTATATCCATGGCACTGCCCGTCCAAAGATTGAATCTACTTCTGAAAGGCCTTTTTTCAACAAGGAAAGAAAGAGTATTGTCATCCAGAGGGATATGATGAATCCCTTTATCCCTATTTTCAGAAATATGGAGGACATCGAAAAATATAATCAAGGATATACACAGAATATCGAGACCCAAAGTAAAGAATACAGGGAGCAGATGATTCGCTATACCTATGTGGAAATAATTGATCCCCTGATATATTCAACAGTTCAGAAATTCAAGCTGCTGCAGTTCATCATCCCCGTCATCATAATCTCTATTGTATTCTTTATCTGGCACTTGTATACGAAAAATATATCCTACAGAAAACAGATTGGCGAACAGGAGCGTCTGGTGGTTCTGGGAACAGCAGCCCGCACTCTGACTCATGAGATAAAAAACCCTCTAAGCAGCATCCGCCTTCAGTCCACCATAATAAAAAGATCATCCTGCCGGCTCCACGAAGAATCCCTGCGGATTATCAATGAGGAAGTGGATCGTCTCTCTCTTCTGACAGAGCGCGTAGGTGATTACCTGAGGCATCCCGAAGGGGAACCCCAGCGTTGCGACTTAAACATTGAAGTAAGTAAAACTATGAAACGTTACAGCCATAATTTGAGTTACAGTACCAGAGATGATGTATTTCCGGTTCACATTGATCCTGACCGCTTTAGATCCATACTGGAAAATCTACTCAATAATGCCCTTCAAAGTGAAAGTGACCATTCTGATATAAGCATAGATCTGGATACAAAGGATGATCAGGTAGTCCTCATTGTAAAAGATAAGGGCAAGGGTATTCCTCCGGAAAATCTGAAGCATCTTTTTGATCCCTTCTTTACAACAAAATCCACAGGATCAGGAATAGGACTTGCAATCGTCCACAGCTTTGTCAGTGCCGCCCATGGAGACCTTAAAATAGAATCCGACCCCGGTATGGGAACATCAGTCCGTATAACCTTCCCTCTGCTGGAGAAAGAGGAGCATCTATCATGAGGATTCTGGTTGTTGATGATGAAAAAAACATCCGCGAAAGTCTCAAAATATTACTGGAACAGGATGGTTTCACCGTAGACAGTGCGGAAAATGCCTTTTCTGCTCAAAGATTTATTGAAAACAATGAATATGATGCGGGAATATTTGATCTTAAAATGCCGGGAATGTCGGGGCTGGAATTACTTGCATGGCTTCAGACTCAGGAACAGCCCTTTCCGGTGACAATGATATCTGCCTTCGGTCAGGTTAATGATGCAGTTGATGCCCTGAAAATCGGTGCCGTCGATTATATTGTCAAACCCTTCGACCCCGAAATCCTTCTGGATAAATTATTAGCTCTGAAAGAAAATCTTCTTGTTTCAGAAGATATGCAGGAGGGTATGCAGGAGGGTATGAACACTCTGGGTGATGAGTATTTCAACGGGAGCTCTAAAGCAATGATTCTACTGCAGAAACGCCTCCTCCGTGTTGCATCCACCAATGCGACAGTACTGATAACCGGTGCAAGCGGAGTGGGAAAAGAAGTAACTGCCCGGACACTCCATCAGAACTCTGCCCAGAAAGATGCACCCTTTATTCCTGTAAATATTGGAGGAGTCCCCGAAAATCTTATTGAAAGTGAGCTCTTCGGCTATGAAAAAGGGGCCTTTACAGGGGCTGATAAACAAAAAAAAGGTCTCATTGAGCAGGCATCGGGGGGGAGTCTTTTTCTGGATGAAATTGGTGAAATGCCCCTCTCTTTGCAGGTAAAGATGCTCCGGGTCTTACAGGAAAAGAAGTTCCGCCGTCTTGGAGGACTGGAAGAGATAGACATTACAGCCCGTATTATTACAGCCACTAACCGCAGACTGGAAGAGATGGTCAAAGAGGGTCTGTTCCGTGAAGACCTGTATTACAGACTCAATATAGCCCGGCTGGAGATTCCCTCCCTTCGGGAACGCATGGATGATCTTCCCCGGCTGACGGGTTTCCTTATTGAAAAACTGAACCAAAAAATGGATCTAAATCTGCAGGGGCTCTCAGACAAGGCCTGGGAGATTTTGAAAACCCATGATTTTCCCGGAAATATCAGAGAACTCGAAAATATTCTGGAGAGATCCATGATTTTCTGTGAAGGCAATGAACTTCAGGATACGGACATAGACCTTCAGGCTCCGGTTTCTACAATGACCGCACTGGAATCAGGAAAGGCGGGACGCACTCTGAAAGAGATGGAGAAAGAGTCAATTATCCAGGCCCTCAGGCGATGGGAAGGGAACCGCAGCCGAGCTGCGAAAGAGCTGGGTATATCCCGGCGTACAATTATAAACAAAATACAGGAATTCAATCTGGACAAAGCGGAATAATTCCATTTCCCTCACCGAGCTGTGCATTTGTTGAGAACTGCGCAATATCTGCACAGCTCCTCTCCTGAAATCAGCTTTTAAACCCCTCTAAACACAACTTACAGAACTTGGCACAGATCCTGCATTACTATCCGGTATAAGAACTGAATTTAAATTGCCGGAGGGTTATATGAATAAGAAAAAAGAGAAGAAAGGCCGAATCACAGGGCTTGTACTGATTATCCTGATTGTTGTAGTTATTGGTGGCATGGGAATTAATACTCTCATAAGCAATGCCCCCATTTCCGAGAATGCTCAAAAAGCACAGATTGGTCCGAGAGCTCCCAAAAATAAAATAGAGGAAGAGACTGTTTACACAGTCCTGACTCAAAGCATTGAACTGAGCAGTATTGAAGATTACCTGAAGTTCAATGGAGATGTTATTGCAGAAACAACTGTTGAAATCTATCCGGATGCCACGGGAAAACTGACAAAACTCAATGTAAGCCTTGGTACCTATGTACGCAAGGGAGATATCATTGCAGAAGTAGACCCTTCTCTGCCTGGACAGAAATATGTTGCAAGCCCTGTTAAATCCACCATCAACGGAACGATTACGGACCTGCCCTATAACGTGGGAGCTACCATATCCTCTCCTCAAGTCCCCCTGGCTACAGTGGGAGACCTCTCATCACTGCAGATTCAGAGTTTTATATCAGAGAAAGATATGGCCTCTGTAGCACTCGGTCAGAAGGCCCTGATCAGTTTTGAACCCTATGAAAATGAATTCTTTGAGGCTTCCATTACTGAGATCAGCCCCGTGCTGGACAGAAACTCCAGGACACTGGAAATAAAACTGAATCTTGATAAAACAGATAAAAGAATAAAATCCGGAATGTTCGGATCGGCATATTTAATTACAGCCAAATACACAAATGCCCTGGTGATTCCAAGCAACAGCATTCAGAACTCTGAAGACGGGAAATATGTTTATGTAATCTCCCAGGATATGAAGGCTGAAATGAAAATCATTGAAACTGGACTCTCCATAGATGGAAGAACCATCGTTTTAAGCGGCATCTCAGAAGGTGAACAGCTTGTAACCCTGGGACAGACAATGCTGCAGCCCGGGTCTGCTGTGAAAGTAAACTCATAAGGAAATACTGTAAATGAATATCACCGAAACCGTAGTTAACAGACCCGTTGCAGTCTCCATTGTTTTTGCCCTTCTTATAGGATTGGCTGCTTTTCTTGTTCCGAGTATCCCGGTAGAGATGTTTCCCGATATGGAAATGCCTTCAATCCTGGTCATGACCTCATATCCGGGGGCAGGACCGGAGGATGTTGAAAAAAATGTCACAGAAATGCTGGAACAGCAGCTTTCCAATGTGAGTGATCTTAAAGAGATAAGCTCTACCTCTTCCGAAGGGTCCAGTATGATTATGCTTGAATTTGATTTTTCAAAAGATCTTGATCTTGCAACAAATGATGTTCGAGATAAACTCGAACTGGCATCAAATATGATCCCCGATGATGCTAACAGCCCCATTATATTTAAGATGAGTTCAGACATGATGCCCGTCATGACCCTGGCAGTCGAAGGCTCTCAATCCCAGAATGAACTGCGTAAAGTCGCCGAAGATACAATTCAGCCTCTTGTTGAAAGGATAAGCGGAGTGGCGACTGTATCTGTTAAGGGAGGACAGCAGGAGATTGTCAGAATCGATGTGTCTCAAAATCGCCTTGAAGCCTATAATTTGACCCTGAGCCGTGTATCATCCTCTCTGGCTGCACAGAATTATCAGCTGGGCTCCGGAAGTATTGAAGAAAAAGGGACAGATTTTCTGATAAGAACAGATGCGGAATTCAGCAGTCTTGAAGATATTGAAAATGTGATTATCTCAAATATTGCAGGCGGACCTGACAGCTCATCTAAAGTTATACGCCTCAAAGATGTGGCTGAAGTCTCTCTGGCTTTTGAAGATGAAGAAAATCGGGTCTATATAAACGGTCTCACAGGTATAACTCTTTCAGTGCAGAAAGAGTCAGATGCCAACAGTATAGATGTTTCCGACAAGATTCAGGATGAAATTAAAAGTATCAACAATGCTCTTCCTGCAGGAATGGAAGTATTGGTTCTTTCTGATAGCTCCTCTTCTATTCGTTCCGTTATGAATCAGACCTACAGCTCACTCTTTCAGGGAATCCTCCTGGCCATGGTTGTACTCTTTTTCTTTTTACGAACCTGGTCCAGTACATTGATCATTGCCCTCTCCATCCCCATATCTATTTTTGTGACAATCCTGTTTATGTATTTCATGGGCCTGTCATTGAACCTTATGACACTTACCGGGATAATCCTCGGTCTGGGAATGGTTGTAGACAACTCTATTGTTATTCTTGAAAATATTTTCCGCTACAGAGAACGGGGAACCAGACTCAAGGCCTCTGCCATCCTTGGAAACAGAGAGATGGTAAAATCAATAACTGCATCTACACTGACAACGATCTGTGTATTTATCCCCATGGTTCTTTTTGCAGACAACATCGGAATGTTCGGGCAGATATTCAAATCTCTTTCTTGGACCATTATCATCGCTATGTCAGTATCTCTGATAGTAGCAATTACACTGGTCCCTACTCTGTCGGCCAACTACCTCAAGGTAAGAACAAGAACCCAGAAACCTCTTAAAAACAAGGCACTGAAAAAAATAGATAATGCCTTTGAAGCAGGCTTCAATGCTCTGGATAATGGCTACAAAAAGCTTCTTGCCGCATTGATGAATCACAAAAAGAAAACCCTGCTGTTTATCTTTCTCCTCTTTGCACTCACCATGTTGCAGATACCTAAGATGGGTATGGTTTTGACACCGTCCATGAGTGAAGATTCTTTTACGGTATCCATGGAGCTGCCCACTGGTACAGCTCTTGATGAAACAGAGCAGCAGGTCCGTCAACTGGTTGATAATATAGAATATGAAATGGCCGGTCATTACGAAAATATGGTTGTAACCATCGGGGAATCTGGCATGTTCGGTGGTTCTGTAGAATCCAATAAGGCATCTGTTGAGGTAAAACTCCCTGATTACCAGAACCAGACAATGACGGCTGATGAGATGAAAACCATGGTAAGAACCTGGTTCAATGATTTCCCGGCGGCAACACTTGAGTTTACGAGTATGAGACCGGGAATGGGGAACAGTAATCCTGTTGACCTTGTTATTCAGTCAGACAGTCTTGATCAGGCAATATCCTTTTCTGATGACTTAGTTGAACTGATGAAAGCAAACCTGCCGAAAGTACAGGATCTCAGTATGGATATGGACAAGGGACTGCCCCAGATCGAGCTGGTTATCGACAGAGACAGGGCCTACAGCCTGGGTGTGGATATGTATACTGTAGCCAATGAAGTCAGCGCCAGTATTCAGGGAAAAACCGCCACCCGATACAGGGTAGACGGAGAGGAACTGGATGTTCAGGTTATTCTGAGAGAAGAGGACAAAAGCAGCATCCCCGACCTGAACAAGATTTTTGTTGTAAATAGTTCCGGTACCAGGATTGCCGTATCCAATGTTGCCCATCTGGAGAGAAGTACCGGACCTGTTGCCATCAGCAGAGAAAATGAACAGCGTACCATCCACATCCTGGGGGGACTGAATCAAGGATACTCTTCAACTGAAGCCCAGGCTGATATCAATGCTCTGCTTGCAGATCAAGTGATAGTTCCCGATGGTGTCACCATAAGCATGGGGGGAGACTTCAAGGACATAGCCGAACAGGGTACCCAGATGGTTATAATTCTGGTTATTGCACTGATCCTGGTCTTTGGGGTAATGGCGGCACAGTTTGAGTCGTTGAAAGATCCCTTTATCATCTTTATGACAATTCCCCTGATGCTCATCGGTGTTGTTCTTCTATACCTTATCACCGGCTCCAGCTTCAGCATAATGTCTGCTGTGGGACTCGTAGTTCTTGTGGGTCTGGTCGTAAACAATGGAATAGTTATGGTAGACTATACTAAGATGCTCCTCAAACGGGGAGAGAATCTGGTTGAGGCTTGTGTGAATGCGGCTGGGAACCGACTCAAACCCATCCTGATGACAACTTTCACCACAATACTGGGAATGTATCCCCTTGCCTTTATGGGAGGAGCCGGTACGGAACAGGTGCAGCCTATTGCTCAGACAATTATCGGGGGACTCCTGGTCAGCTCATTGATGACCCTCTTTGTAACTCCCCTGCTTTTCGCCCTTATGAACAGAAGGAAATATAAATGATCAGACTGGAAATAATAGCCAATAATACGGTTGAACAAGATATCAAAGATGCCCTGGGAACTGAGGTGGAGGATCTCCGCTTTTCAAGAGTGGGAAGCGTCCATGGACAGGGGCGGCAGGTTCCCCGGCAGGGAGACGGAGTATGGCCTGAAGAAAATTTCATGCTGATTATCTACTGCAGTGAAGAGAATGCCCGAAGCTATGCAAGGGGCATCAGGAAGGTGAAAGAGCGCTTTCCACAGGAGGGGATTAAGGTTTTTGCCATCCCCTTTATGGAGATTGAACTTTAATCAGTATTGAATCGAAGGCCGGCCTATCACTTGTATACCGGCCTTCTTTTAATATTACAAAAGCTGGAATACACTCTCCTGATTATTTCATTTAACAAAGATTGAATATACAGAAAAAAGCACTATTGTAATCACCGCATGCAGCACAATTACATTATTGAGCAGAAAAAGTTCATCACTCTCCAGATACTCATCAGCAAGAATTGGAAGAGAGAAAACAGGGGGAAGAGAAAGGAGCAAAAAATATGCAGAATTTCCCATCTTAGAAGGTTCAAAAAAATGATCTATAACAAAATATTTTATGATGTATCCCAGGAAATACATGGATGTAAGTCTCAACAATACATACTTTAAACTCTGGAAAGTGTATTTCGATGAAAGAGATATGTTGAACCCTATAAAAACAAGTATAAGAGGGGTTGTCAGTTTTGAAGCACTGACTATTACATCGGAGACAGATGAGACAATGAAGTTATCACCGGCAGTAATATCAATTTTGAACAGACCGGCCATGCAGCCAAGAATAATTCCCCAGATAACCGGATTCTTATAGAATGATTTCCACTCAGTGGATTCAGCATGTTCTGAACTCAAGAACCACCGGAACATAAAGTAGAAAACAAACCAGATAAAAATCTCATTACCCACCCCGAGGACAGTATAGTGATGGAGATTTTCAATGCCATAAACAGCATCATATAAGGGTATTCCAAGTAGAGCAAAATTCATTGTAGAGAGGCTTAGTGGCAGTAGTCTATGTTTCGAACCCCTTGATTTAAAAATCAGGACTCCAAACCAGAACATAATAAAATTGATACTGAATACTGCTGCGGTCACGGGTAAAAAACTTAAATTAAAATCGAGCCTTGAAAAAGAGAGAAATAATATGGAGGGGATGGCCAGGTACAGAATTATTTTTTTCAACCCTTCTATACTTTGCTGATTCAGAACAGATTTTTTTCTGAATAGAACACCCAGTAGAAGAAAGATTACGATTTTAAGAATACCTGATGCGGCCTGATCCATTACTATTTACCTGTTGGTGCTAAGATTTGTCGATGCTAAGATTTTTTGCTTTTAAGATTTGAATACCCCGGAGATAGAATTAAATCCGGGGATATTTATTATTTAAAGTCGACCCATATAGAGCCGTTGTCTGCTGACTCCACACAGTTCTCCAGAAATTTGACACCATCAATTCCAGCGTCAATTCCAGGGAATTCCAGACTCTCCAGAGCCTTTTTATCATTGTTATCAGCTGCTTTCATTGCAAAGCCGAATGCATTATAAAGATTGGACCAGGACTCGAAGAGACCTTCAGAATGTCCGCATCCGATTCTATCAGCAGCCACACAGGCATCATCACTGTAAAGATATCCATGTCCTCGATCCAGAAGCTGTTTAGGCTGACCCTGAATTTCATATGAAAGCTGGTTAGGATGCTCATCCCACCACTCAATACTTGCCTTGCTGCCGACTACCCTGATTTTCTGCTCATGTATGCCTCCGGCATTAACAGCGGACGCCCAGAGATTGGCAACAGCACCACCCTTAAGATTCATCAGAACAAAGGCATTATCCTCAAGGGGAGCCCTGCTCTTGATAAAGCTCTGTCTGGAACACATGAGTTTCTCAATTTTGAAATCAGGAACCATAAGTTCAGCCATATAAAGACTGTGAGTACCGATATCTCCAAGGACATAAGTCGGACCGGCAACTTCAGGAGAGACTCTCCATTTGGTGCCGGGATCATTGGCTTCAACTTCTTCAGAGTGCCAGCCGTGGGCAAACTGCATATTGATGATCCTGATCTCTCCCAGGTCACCGTTTTCGATCATTTTACGAGCCTGATGAACCATCTGATGCCCTGTATAGCCATAGGTGACACAGATCATCCGCTTATTTTCTTCTGCAATTTTCTTCAGCTCTTCGGCTTCGGCAGAAGTAAAACAAAGGGGTTTTTCACAGACAATATGCAGACCTGCTTCCAGAGAATCTTTACACATCTGGTAATGAAATTTGTTGGGAGTAGCAATAGAGACGACTTCTACTCCGTCATCCCGACCAGCTTCACGGGCAAGCATCTCTTTATAATCCGCATAGCATCGATCTTCATTCACCCCGATGGCGGTACCGAAACTCTTTGCCCGTTCAGGATTGATATCAAATGCACCTGCAACAAGTTCAAACAGTCCATCCCGAAGAGCAGACGATCTATGTATATAACCTATCTGGCTGCCTCGTCCGCCACCTATCATTGCCCATCTGTAAGGGCGGTCCAATCTTTTTTCTTCATTAAACATGGGAATCTCCAATTTTCAATTTTTTAAGCCGGAACTGACTTATCTATTCAGATTCCGGCCGATTTAATCTGCTTCTTCAGCAGCAGTTTAAAAATACTTTTTCATCCTGGAAAGAGTATCAGAAGCAATATCAATCAGATCTGCTTCCCACAATTTATGACAGAGGATTTCTCCAGAGTAGTACCCGTCATAACCCGTAGATTTAACGGCATCTATCCATTCAGCAATATTGATCTCACCATCTCCCGGCAGAGCTCCTCTCAGAAGAGTTTCATCAACCCAGGCCTCACCCTCTGCAGGTCTGAAGCCGTCTGCAATATGAACTCCGTAAATCATATTGCTGTTTAACTTTGCAATATCCTCAGGAGTTCCGCCACGGCTTGCCCAGAAATGCCAGAAGTCAACAACGAATCCGAAGTTATCTACTCCCACTTCTTCAACCAGCATCCGGCACTGTTCTATGGAGTGAATAGGTGTCCAGGCAGCCCCTTCATACTGGAATCTGATACCTTTTTTCTGACCAAGTTCACAGATTTTCCTGATATTGGCAGCTGTCAGTTTGATATTTTCATCTACTGATTTATCTGCCAGTTCCATGAAGGCATTAAGCTGTATTGTTGGACATCCGATTTCAACAGCCGTGTCGATAAGAAGTGCTGCCTTGTCCATCACCTTCCCGAAAACTTCGGGTTTCTGACTTTCAACATCACCGATAATATCGATACAGCTGACTTTCATACTGTGTTTTTCCAACAGAAGATTCAGGTCCTTACCCGTAAAGCCCGAGGCCAGGTAACGATCAAGCTTATCTGTATGAAGCTCTACAGCATCATAACCGGCATCTGCGGCAATTCTTATATCTGTTGCAACATTGGAATATCTGACCAGAAGTCCATGCAATCCGTATTTCATTGTGACTCCTTCGGCCTAGATATCCAGTTTTTCTTTAATAAAGGCACGTGCTTTCTGTGCATATTCCAGAGGATCATACAGTGCGGGATCCTGTTCTGCTTCCACGACAATCCAACCTTCGAAATTACTGTTTCTGATGACTTCAAATACACCGTCCCAGTCAACCATGTCTCCATCACCGGGTACTGTAAAAACACCCTCAATTACAGAGCCCACATAGCTGTAGCGCTTTGGGCCGACATTATTCCATACAGAACGTCTAAGGTCCTTGAGATGAATATGGGCTGTTCTGTGGATGAACTTTTTGAATCCCTCTACCGCATTTTCTCCGGCATAGGTCAGGTGTCCTGTATCCAGGAGAGCCTTGACCAGTTTGGGATCTGTCATATCCATAAGCCTGCTGTACTGCTCGAGAGTCTGAATTCCGGTTCCCATGTGGTGATGATAGGCAACGGTCATACCCTTTTCCTGCGCCAGTTTTCCAAGCTTTTCACAACCTCTGGCGATTTTTTCAAAATCTTTATCTGAGAGAGTGGGTGTTGTTTCAAACAGAGGCGCACTGAGATCACCCTGAACACTCAGTCCAACTTCGCAGATACCGATAACCTTTGCACCTACTGAATGGAGAAAATCCCGGGTCTTGATAAACTGCTCAATAGTAAACTCTTCCGGTCTGGTTGTAAAAAAACAGCTGAACCAGGAGTTGCAGATTTCCAGATTCCTCAGCTTGAGAGCCTTGTTGAGCACTTCAGGATCTTTGGGATATTTATTTCCGATTTCACTGCCCTGAAATCCGGCAAGAGCCATTTCACTGAGGCACTGCTGGTAGGTAAGTTCACCACCCAGCTCGGGAGCATCATCATTTGTCCAGTTAATTGGCGCACAGGCCAGTTTAATTTTTGTTTTATCGATCATTGTTTTCTCCAATATTTAATAGTTGAGATCTGATATTTCTGATATTTTTACGGGTCTGTTCTCGACAGCAGATTTTTTAGCAGCCTCTGCTATCACTACAGAAATAAGTCCGTCGAATCCACCGACAGGGGGCTCAGTTCCATTTCTGATTGCATCAAAAAACTGTACTTTTTCTTCAGTAAATGCAGACATATACCTTTCGAGGAAAAAGTATTTAGGCTTCTCAGCATTGACTCCGTCTTTATCACTGACAACAGCCGTGGAGAGTGTGTCATTTCCGATGGCCACAGCCCCCTTGCTTCCGAATGCTTCAGTCCTCTGATCATAACCGTAGGATGCCTCTCTGCTGGCGTCGATCACTGCAATGGCTCCGTTTTCAAATTTCAGAGTTACAACAGCCGTATCGTAATCACCGGCTTTTCCAATCTCTTCATCAATCCGGACAGCGGCTGCGGCATAAACCTCAGTAACCTCACTTCCAACTAGAAAACGGGCCATATCAAAGTCATGAACAATCATATCGCAGAAGATTCCACCCGATACCTTTACGTAGCTGATGGGGGGGGGAGAGGGGTCCCTGGATGTAATTTTAAGAATGTGAACATTCCCTATCTTTCCGGCATCAATTGCCGTTTTTACAGCTGCAAAGTTGTGATCGAAACGTCTGTTAAATCCAACCTGGTATTTTACTCCGCTCTCTTTGACAACTTTCAGGGTCTCTTTAATTTTATTGATATCAAGATCCACCGGTTTTTCGCAGAATACATGTTTTCCCGCCCTGGCAGCTTCCTGGGAGATCAAGGAGTGTGTATCTGTAGAGGAACAGATGAATACGGCATCAATTTCAGGATCATTAATAATTTCCGTATAATCCCTGGTAACTTTTCCCGCACCGAGACTCAGCATTGTATTCTCAGCCTCTGCTGTCAAATATGGATCAGCCACAGTCTTAATAGTTACACCGGGAATCTCATTGGCTATGCTTTTAGCATGGACGATACCGATTCTTCCGGCACCTATAATTCCGACAACAATATTTTCAGCCATTCTTATCCTCCTAGAACTGTTTTGCCTTTGAAGACATTTCCTTGATCTTCTCTGCCGCTTTAACTACTTCATCACGGTTGGAAACCTGTGCTGTTCCGACTCTCCACCAGGCTTCATAACCTTCGGTCATGGTTCCGGGCAGGACTTTTATATCAACAAGATTCAGTGTTTCAGACTTCTTAAGCTCGGGGAAAAGAGTTCTGAGTTCTTCTATGGTTCCAGCTTCAAATCCTTTTGCACCGTAGGCACTTGCCAGGGCTGAATAATTGATGGGAAGACACTTTCCGGTCAATCTGTCAGTTGAGTCATCTCTATAACGGAATTCATTGGCAAAACTGGGGATTCCCTGACTTCTCTGCAGATTGTGAATACACTGAAATCCGCTGTTATCAAGGAGAATGATATTGATTTTGATTCCTTCCTGAAGGGCTGTAACAAGCTCGGTATGGAGCATCAGAAATCCGCCGTCTCCCACCAGGGCATAAACTTCTTTCTCCGGTTCAGCCAGTTTGGCACCGATGGCACCTGCAATCTCGTATCCCATACAGGAGAAGGCGTATTCTGCATGATAGGCATTATGAGAGTTTGTATTCCAGACTCTCTGACAGTCACTGGGCAGACTTCCTGATGCTGTTACAACTATGGCATCTTTCTCTACCAGTTCCTGACTCAGAACACCGAGAACACGGGACTGAGCCAGCCCGTCTTCAGGTTCAAGACTGAAGAGTCTTTTAAGTTCCTCCGCCCACTCTGCTTTAGCATCTGTAATCTCTGATTTATAAGACGAGGTATAACCACGTTTTTTCAGTTCAGCAGTCAGCTGCTGGAGGGATAGTTTTGCATCTGCAAAATAGGGGTCGGCATTCATCTTATAGGCATCAAGATCATTGATATTAATGGTTACCATTGATGAATCACTCTTATATGCAGACTTGGAAGATGTACAGAAGTCATTAAGTCTGGTACCGATTCCGAGAATGACATCAGCATCTTTTGCAATCTTATTTGCAGATAGAGTACCTGTCACACCGGCTCCACCAAGATTATATTTATTATCTGCAGGAAGAGTGCTCTTTCCGGCCTGTGTCTCTCCGAAAGGAATATTGAAATCAGTACAGAATTTATCCAGCGCAGCTCCCGCCTCTGAATACTTGACTCCACCACCGCAGATTACGAAAGGTTTCTTAGCGGCTTCAATTTTATCAGCAAGACGTGTAAGAGCTGCATCATCAAGACAGCGGCGCTGGTTGTGATGAACACGTTTCATGAAAAACTCTTCGGGATAGTCATAGGCTTCACCCTGGACATCCTGGGGCAGACAGATAGTGACAGCACCTGTTTCAGCAGGATTTGTAAGGACACGCATAGCATTGATCATGGCGTTCATCAGCTGCTCGGGTCTTACGATTCTGTCCCAGTATTTACTGACGGGTTTGAAGGCATCATTGGCAGTTATATTGTGATCATAACTATTCTCAATCTGCTGCAGAACAGGGTCGGGCTGTCTGTTACCATATGAATCTCCGGGGAGAAAAAGTACAGGGATTCTGTTTGCAGTAGCCGTTCCAGCTGCTGTTACCATATTCAGTGCTCCGGGACCGATGGAAGAAGTAACAGCCATAATCTGCCGTCTTTTCTTCTGTTTTGCAAATCCCATGGCTATATGTGCCATACCCTGCTCACTTTTTCCCTGTATAAATTTCAGAGAATGATCCTTGTCTTCCAGGGCCTCCCCCAGTCCGACAACAATACCGTGACCGAAAATACCGATAACACCTTCTACAAATTTGATCTCTTCTCCATCAAAATTCAAATACTGATTATCCAGGAATTTCACTAGAGCCTGTGACATAGTCAATTTAATAGTTTTCATAACTTCTCCCTATATATTTCTTTCCAACCTAACAGTCGATATTTTTCTTCAGCTGCCGCCTGAACAGCAGCCATTGGTTTTCGTAGTAATTTAACTCTGTCGAATTCATCGGGTTTTGAAAGTACTTCCTCTTTCAGCTCTTTTCCGTAGGCCATTCTCAGAGCCGTTCCTATATTCATTTTCCCGACATTTGTCCTAAGCAGATCTTTGACATCCTGATCAACGATTCCCGATGTTCCATGGATAACCAGAGGAACATCAGTTAGAGCTTCAATGTCTCTGAGACGCTCAAAGTCTATCCTGGCCGACTTTGTCTGCATTCTGTGCAATGAACCCACAGCTACAGCCAGAGCATCTACGGGAGCCTGCCTCATAAATGCAGCAGCCTCTTCAGGAACAGTCAGAATTGATTTTATCTCCTCATTTCTATCCGTATAGGGAACTGATCCGATTTCAGCTTCCACCGATACATTTCTGCTGCGGGCAAGTTCAAGAACACGTTTAGTGTTTTCAATATTATCTGCCAGGCTTAATGCCGATCCGTCATACATCACCGATGTATAACCGGCTTCAACGGCACGCAAAATTTCAGCAAACGTTTTCGCATGGTCTAAATGAATGATCACAGGGACCCTGGTGGATTCAGCCAGAGAGCAGTACAGAGCAGCGCTGCTTCTCAGATCCATATGCTCAATTGCATCCTTATTTGACATAAGTATCACAGGAGCATTAAATTTTTCGGCAGCATCTATTACGGCCTGGGCATCTTCAAATCCGAATACATTGAACCCGGGAACAATTCTCTCTCCCGATGATGCCTCATGGACACAGGCGGTCATATTAACCAGCATGATCAACCTTCTCTGACCTGTAGTCTGAGATGAATGCCTGTACCTCTTTCAGAGTCGGCATTGATTCAGAGCAGTCAGGGCTCTGTACAACTATAGCGGCTGCTCCGGCACCGATCTCCATACCCTCAGCAACAGTTCTGCCGCTGATCAGACCGAATATCAGACCTCCGGCATAAGAATCCCCTGCCCCCATAGTCTTCAGAGGGGTTACAGGAAAAACTGAACCCTTTGTGATATTTCCATCCCCAGTGTAAGCAAAGGAGCCCTTTTTTCCATGTTTAACAATTACGAGTTCTGCCTTATAGTCAAACCAGCGTGCTGCTGTTACCGAATCATCCTTGTTACCGGGATTAGAAAATTTTTCCAGCATGTCATACTCTTCACGGGTACCGATAATAATATGACTCTTTTCTGCAGCCAGAGAGAGGTATATACCGCTCTCTTCTTCTGATTTCCAGGTGTAGTTTCTGTAATCAATATCCAGAAGAACTTTGCATCCGTTTTTTTCTGCATACTCCAGGGCTGCAAAAACAGCCTCCCTGGAGGGACTCTTTGATAGAGCAGTTCCGGAAATCACCAGAAGTTTTGACTGCTTTATATAACTATCATCAATGTCATCAATACCCAGGTTCAAATCGGCGACATTATCACGGTGAAGAATGTAACTGCTGTTTTCAGCAGACATTATCTCCGTAAATGCCAGGCCGTTCATCCCCCCGTCTTTATCAACAATCAGATGTGTGGTGTCTATCCCCTTGGTCTCAAAAAACTTACGGATATACCTTCCATGCTGATCATCAGAAACACGCCCGATAAAACCTACTTTTAGCTCATACTGTGAACAGGCTACAGCAATATTGGCAGGTGACCCGCCTACTGTTTTTCTGAATGTCATGTTTTCTTCCATGGGAACATTCATATCAACAGCATTAAGGTCAATTCCGGCGCGTCCGAGAGAGATAACATCAATTGTTTTATTCTCAGCAAAGTTAAGGGTCAATCCAGTTTCTCCTATCTATCCGGCCAGATTTTTGCACCAGGCTTTTCAGCCCAGAGATGCTGTTCTTCAAAATTGGGTGAGATATAGGGATTATCTTTCAGATGGCGAATAACCCAGAGAAAGTACATTGCATAACCTGGTGCGGCCACCTGAGGATGTACAAGATCCGGTGGGATAATGACTGTATCATTCTGCTCCATGCATACACCTTCATCACCCAGTTTTAAGAGACCGAATCCATTTTCGGGAAGAAATCTGTAAAAATAGATTTCGGGCTGATTATGGGAATGAGAAGGAAAACCTGCCCATTTTCCGGGATAATGAACATCTTCACCAATCATAAAATTTGCATCACCGGTAATGGAAACATCAAGGATTGTTCGAACCAGCCTGGTACCTGTTTCGTTCATGGTTCCCTTGCCCCGGGTCTCTTTTCTAAGCTCTGCCGAGGCATATAGTTTTGAAGGAAAGACCTTTTCATTCTCTGTCTTGTGGACGGTAAACTCAGTATTGTCTTCAAGGCATTTCATGGTGAGTTCAATATTGGGGGGAAGATGA
The DNA here is from genome assembly GCF_003346715.1 of Oceanispirochaeta sp. M1. NCBI lineage: Bacteria > Pseudomonadati > Spirochaetota > Spirochaetia > Spirochaetales > Spirochaetaceae > Oceanispirochaeta > Oceanispirochaeta sp. M1. The sequence continues at coordinate 60,746 of NZ_QQPQ01000019.1, read as the reverse complement.
AGGGTTCTGGGATCATCATCATAGAGATTACCCCGCTTCACAATCTCTTTGTTCCCATCCCAGGAGAGTTCAACTTCTCCCTGGAGCAGTAAAAAAATTCTTTCCAGATTTTCATCATTGCTGAAAGTATCACCCTTCATCAATTTGAGAACACCAAAAGTCATCAGCATTTCCGGATTGCTCATTTCTGAAACAATTTCGGTATATCCTTTGGTGAAACCATTTTTATTTCTTATCTTACATTTGCCTTCTAAATCCATTTCTTCTCCTTCCTGAAAGGACAGCTCCATCCTATGATTCAAGATTCAATAATTATGAGCTCTATTAATTTCTGCTTTCTGATGTATTACTATGCTGATCGGAGGCCGCTCTCAGAGCTTTATTCCTCAGTTCTATTCTCAATGACTTCTTTATTCTCACGAAATCGTTCCAGCATTTCTGACACGTGTTTGGCCAGCACTTTCTCAATATTCAGTGTTTTAACACTGGGTCTGTCGTCATCACGTTTTCCATTGGTCACATCATAGGCCTGGGATATCCAGTCAACACATAGGTCCGGTGGAATAATACTTGTATCGAGAATAAGGTCAAACTCGGTCGAATTGTTGTAATCAAAACGAAAATCTGATTCTACAAAGGAACGGCGAACCTTATCATTTTCCCGGACCAGTGTCCGGGCATCCCTATCAGATAAATTACGATCTTCCATGATTCGGTGTACTCTGCAGGATTCAGGAGCCTTGATACGAATATTGATTACATCTGAATAACTGTCGAGGAGTCCAAAACTTCCTCGTCCGGCAATTACAACGTTATCATGCTGTGCAACAGCAAGAATAACCTCAGCCAGAAAATTGATTGTCATTTCACGGTATTCATCATACCTTTCCCGCATACTCGGGATGGTATCATAAATGTTATCAAATTTACTGAAGCCATATTCTTTCATTATCTTTGAAAGATGATTTTTATCTATATAATCATATCCCAGCTTTTCAGCCAGTTTTCTACCGACATATGTCCCCATACTGCCGAGTTTTCTAGAAATTGTAATAACTGCCATAAATGACTCTCCCAGTGCTATAAGCGATCCGTTTATTTATGGATAAATACCTGGACCTTCCTCCCGGAGCTAAGCGGATGAAAGGTCCAGGTAAACAAAGACTTACTTTCTTTTCTGTTTACGGGCATCAATAAGAACAGCAACGACGATAATCACACCTTTCGCAATCTGCTGCCAGTAGGCATTCACACCCAGAAGGTCCATACCGTTATTCAATACACCGATAATCAGAGCACCGATAACACAGAAGGGAATAGATCCGATACCACCGCTGAGGGAAGTACCGCCGATAACAGTAGAAGCAATAGCATCAAGTTCGTAGGAAACTCCGTATGTGGGGTTACCTGCAGAAGTTCTGGCTGTAAGAAGAATTGCAGATACAGCTGTCAGGAATCCGGCATAGGCATATACCTTGACCAGTGTTTTTCTAACATTGATACCGCAGATCCTGGCGGCCTGTTCATTACCACCGATTGCAAAGACATGGCGTCCGAATTTTGTCTTGCTCAATAAGATATGAGACAGTATTCCCATAGCAATATAAATTAAGATCGGAAGGGGAACATTCAGAAAGTTTCCTGTACCGATAAAAGTAAAAGTATCTTTCAAATCACCCACAGGACGTCCCTGTGTAAAGAGTGCTGCGGCTCCACGGGCGACTGTCATCATACCCAGAGTGGCAATAAAGGGCGGGATCTTTCCATAAGCATGGAGTGTTCCGTTTACAGATCCTAAAGCCAGACCGAGGATAAGAGCGATGCCAATACCAAAAGCTATTGGCATAACAACACTGATAGGTTGATCAGGGTTAACTGAGTTCTGTGACAAAGATGCCACAACAACTGAAATCAAGGCAATCATTGAACCGGAAGAAAGATCTATACCAGTTGTAATAATACAAAATGTAACACCCATGGAAACAATACCGATAATAGAAACCTGACGGATTACATTGGTGACATTCCTCATGGAACGAAATGCCGGTGATACTATTGATAAAATCAGACACATTCCAATAAAAATAACTACGATTCCATATTTACTCATGAAAGCACCTATTGAGGGCCTTCCTAATGTATTTTGCTGAGTCATGGTCTACAAAACCTCCTTAAGAATTACAGCTGTTCGCCAGTGGCAAGCTGTAGTATTTTTTCCTGTGTTGCTTCATCCCGATTAATTTCACCGGAATATTTCCCTTCATGCATGACCATAATTCTGTCACTCATGGAGAGTATCTCGGGCATTTCAGAAGAAACCATTATGATACTTTTACCCATTTTTGCGAGCTCACCGATCAGTCGATGAATCTCGGATTTAGCACCCACATCGATACCCCTGGTGGGTTCATCAAGAATCAGAACTTCCGGTGTTGTCAGAAGCCAGCGCGAAATCAGTACTTTCTGCTGATTACCACCTGATAGATTCTTTATAAGCTGTTCCAGGGTGGGCGTCTTGATTGAAATAGCCTCTCTCTGGTCCTGGCAGTTTTTCTTTATTTTCTTAGCATCAAGAAGTCCATGCTTCAGATAAGTGCTCACATCGGGCATGATTATATTGTCTTTGATGGACAGTTCAGGAAAAATACCTGTCTGCTTCCTGTCTTCCGTTACAAAGGCAATACCATGATTGATGGCATCAATAGGTTCTTTAATATCAACCTTTACTCCATCCATATATATTTCACCGGATTCTGCGGGTACAAAGCCGAATATGGCTTCCATAACCTCTGTACGTCCGGCACCCATCAGCCCGGCAACTCCCAGAACTTCTCCCTGTCTGAGTTTAAAACTGATGTTTTCAAACTTTTTAGATAGAGTCAGATTCTTAACCTCAAGAACTACTTCACCGATTTCGACAATTTCCTTATGAAAAAATTCATCCATAGATCGTCCGACCATCATACTGATCAGACTGTCCTTGTTAAAATTTTCAATCAGATCTGAACCGATATACTCACCATCCCTGAGAACAGATACTTCATCACAAATGGAGAAAATTTCATCCAGTTTATGTGATATATATATGATAGCGATTTTTTTCTTCTCTTTAAGATCTTTGATGATCTTGTAGAGCTTATCAATCTCTTTTTCTGTTAAGGCGGAGGTTGGTTCATCCATGATAACCAGATCCGTGTTATAGGATACAGCTGTTGCAATAGCAACAAGCTGAGCATTTGCAATACTTATTTCAGACATCATAACCGTGGGGTCGATATCTATTTCTAATTCATCAAACAGGGCTTGAGTCTCTTTTACCATCTGTTTCTGATTTACAAGATTAAAACCACGTCCCGTAGTGATCTCTTTACCTAAAAAAACATTACTGGCAACGGTCAGATTCGGCACAGGGCTTATTTCCTGGGGAATCATACTGATACCACCGTTAAGGGCATCAATAGGGCTTTTTACCACATAGGGACTGCCCTTAAAAATTACTTCGCCCTCATCAGGCTGATACACACCATAAAGGATCTTCATCAAAGTGGATTTACCCGCTCCGTTTTCACCCATAAGAGCGTGTACGGTTCCCTTTCTAATAGAAAGATCAACATTTTTTAATGCTTTTACACCCGGAAAGGATTTTGAAACACCTCTCATCTCCAGGACATTTTCCGTACTCATAAAGACTCCCGCTTCTTAAATAACTTACGTCTTATTAAAGCGAGGGGAGCGAAAATCGCTCCCCTCTTATTCAAAAAAAAATATTATTTATATTCACTCATATTTGCAGGATCAACAGTTTCAAAGGGAATCCAGTCCCACTTTTCAACACTCTCACCTTTTGCCAGTTTATATGCAGCCGCTGCACCGTTGTATCCCTGGGCATTCATGTTCTGGAATACTGTTACATCCAGACCTTTACCAAGATACTCAAGAGCATCGGGAGTGGCATCTACACCGGCGATAATGATATCTGCATCCGCAAGGTTTGCACCTTCAGCAGCCAGAAGAGTTCCAATAGCCATTTCATCATTATTACAGAGGATAGCGTCAAGATTAGCACCGCTCTGAATCCAGTTTTCCGCAACCTGCATTCCTTTGGCTCTATCCCAGCTGGCTACAGCGTCCATGACGATTTCAATATTGTCGTATTTAGCAAAGACCTGCTTATTACCTTCAGTTCTCATACGGGCAGCTTCATGTCCCAATGGTCCCATCAGGATACCGACTGTTCCACCCTCGGGCTGCATGGCTTCGGCAACCCACTCGGCCTGAAGAATACCTGCCTGAATTGATTCAGAACCTGTATATACATCAAACTCATTATGAAATTCTTCAGCGGGCATTCTGTTGGCAATTACCAGTTTTACGCCATCTTCTTTACATTTCTTGAAAACAGGCTTCAGTGCAGAAATATCAACAGGTACAATCAGAATAGCATCGACACCCTTAACCAGAAGTGTTTCAACCTGATTCAGCTGAACTGCGGGGTCATCTTTTGCATCTGTCATAATAATTTCTACATCATCATATTCAGCATCAAAAGCGCGAACTCCGTCTTGAAGATAAGTTTGTCCTTTATCAGAAAAACTACTCATTGCAGCACCAATTTTCAATGTTTTGCTTTCCTGACCCTGTCTCCCAGTGACTACAAAAACAATAGATACGATGAGCACAACCAGTACTGCAACTCCTATTATAATTTTCTTATTCATAAAAAAATTCCTCCGTTTTTTTGTTATCTGAATGCGACAAAATCCCACAATTCAAACAAACGTTTGCTTCATTATTAAACGACTTCAGGAATTTGTCAAATAATTTCTTTGTGAATTTCCAAACTTTCTTTCCAAGACATCAAAGTTAATTAGATCAACCCTTCAATGAATCAATAAGATATCCATGGCTATTCCTGAGATCTTCCAATGTCCCGGCTGAATTTTTAGGATCTCGCTCCTGTTCGATTGTCACCCATCCATCATATTTCATGCCGTCCAGAGCAGAAAAAATAGAATTATAGTCTACACACCCTGCACCGATTGAGCACATGACACCCAGATTACAGGCATCGAAAAAGCCCATATTTTCACTTAATGCTCTTTCATAAACAGAAGAATTTATATCTTTAAAATGTACATATTCCAGTCTTGAGGACAATTTTGTAAGAACTTCAGCAGGATTGTCACCTGCATAATAAAGATGACCTGTATCGAGACACAGCCCTGCAATATCTTCTGAAATATCATTCAGGAATCTATCAGTTTCATCCATAAATTCTATATAACCCCCCGCATGGGGATGAATTACAGGTCTGACCCCATACTCTCCGGCAACCTTCGAAATCACTTTAATATTATCCATCATCTGCTTCCATTCATCGGCTGGCAGCCTGACTGCCGATTCCGAATGACCTGCAGTAGTATTCCTTACGTCCTTAACAGAATCGATAATAACAAGATATCCGTTCTGTTCTCCATCACAAACCCTGGACATCAGACTGCAGATACCCTTTGTCTTCTGTGTCAGAGCCTGCAGATCTGCGGTGGCTGTAAGATTGTCATAGATAGTACCGGCAATAAGCTCCAGACCCCTGAAATCAAGATTTTTTTTTAACAGAGCTGCTTCAGTGGGCAGGTAACCATAGGGTCCCAGTTCAACAGCTGTAAAGCCTGATTTCCCTGCTTCATCCAGCACCCTTTCCCAGGGGGGATTATTTATGTTATCAGGGTCTTCGATACCCCAGGAACAGGGTGCAACAGCTAAATTTAATTTCATATGATTCTCCATATCAAAACAAACGATTGCCCTATTGTTGCCTGATTTCGCACCTCTGTAAACAAAAGATACGCAAATTCATGCATTTACATGATTTTTTGTCACTGATTTAGCTTTACATCACTGTTAAAATAATAGAACATTGTCGAATGGCGAAAATAACTATAAAAGATATTGCACAAAAACTTGGCCTTAATTTTTCCTCTGTATCCAGAGCACTTAACAACAAACCGGGTGTCAGTGAAGAGACCCGAAAACTTGTAATGGAGACCGCAGAAAAAATGGGATACCATCCCAACGTAATTGCAAGAGGTCTTGTAAGCAATGAGACAAAGACAATCGGTATTCTGATGCCTGATATTATCAATCCCCTTTTCGGAGAGATCACAACAGCAATTATTGAAACTGCAAATGCCAATAATTACGATGTATTCCTGTCTATTTCAAACTGGAGCAGTGACAAGGAAGTTGACAATATTCATACTATTCAGCAGAAACAGGTTGATGGGATTATTGCAAAATCCATTGGTGAGCGAAGTACCAAAATGCTTGAAGATGTGAATGTACCGGTAATCGGATATGAAACCTGGATGATGAGTAATAAATTCAGCTCGGTCAGTGTAGATAATAAGAAAGGTGGAACTATTGCTGCTAACCATCTGATTGACTGTGGATACAAAAAGACCGCCATATTACACGGTCCCTGGAAATCCAGTGCCGGAATATATAGACGAGACGGATTCTATGAAGCCTATGAAGAACACTCTCTAAAATTTGATGAATCACTGCTTTATATCGGTGACTATAATATTAAAAGTGGATACAACATGGCAAAACAGATGTTTAGAGAACACTCAGATATCGATTCTGTATTTGCAGGGAATGATGTTATGGCACTTGGTGTTCTACAGTTTCTTGCCGAAAAGGGGATAAAACCCGGAAAAGATTTCGGTGTCATAGGTTTTGATAATATCAGCTTTTCACACCTTCCTCAAATTGAGCTGACAACAATCAAACAGCCTAAGTACAGCATAGGCAGGATAATGACCAAACTTGTACTTGATGAAATTAAAAATAAGAATGAAGGCAATAAGACCCTGCCCCAGAGAATATTGCTGGAACCTGAACTTATTGTAAGAAATACAACCTGTAAAAGATAAGACTCTCCTTTTTACCAATTATATAAAATGACCCTGACACTATTCTCCAGGGTCATTATATATATTAACAATTAATGGGCTTTATAAATTGGCTTCCGCAATGGCTGCCAGCTCGGGAGCTTTCAAACCATTTTCCTTCAATAGGAATTCATGATCACCAAGTTTCTGAAACTTATCTCCAAGACTGGCAATGATCTGTTTGGGAGTATTGGAAAATCCTGCCTTATACTCTGCAACTGCGGCACCCAGTCCTCCAATGGAACTGTGCTCCTCAACTGTAAGAATCAGCTTATTATCAGAAAAAACACTGTCCAGAATATCAGTATCCAGTGGTTTTACTGTATGCATGTCTATGACTCTTGCTGAAATACCCTTTTCCTGAAGAATATCTGCTGCAGAGACAGCCTCTGCAAGGAGCGAACCGCTTGAAATAATGGCCACATCCTTACCAGGTCTGTATTCAATGGCTTTACCAATCTGAAAGTCAAAATCCTCAGAGTAAAGCACCGGATATCCGGGACCTCCTGTGAGGCGCATATATACGGGTCCATCATGTTCAGCTACTGCATAAAGAGCCTTATACAGCTGCAGAGGATCAGAAGGGGAAATAACTGTAAAATTAGGAATTGCCCGGGTAACTGCCATATCGTCCATTGCATAATGTGTATTCCCCAGAGGTCCGAATCTTACGCCTGCTTCAATGCTTATGACTTTTGCATTCAAATTCATATAACCCATGGTAACGCGCATCTGTTCAGCCGCCCTCATGGGGACTATCGCAGCCAGGGCTACGGCGAAGGGAAGAACTCCTTCCACAGCCAGTCCGGCTGTGAAGTCGACGAGATTCTGCTCGGCTATCCCCACATCGAAAAACCTGTCGGGATAAGTATCTCTGAATTTCGTAAGACGTGCGGTTGGTGTTAAGTCAGCAGTTACTGTACACAACTCGGGAATATCTGCAGCCATCATGACCAGAGTATCTCCCAGAACTGTCCGATGTCCTGCGTTTGACCATTCCTGAAGTTTATCTAAAGGCAATTTGCTCATTCTATGTCTCCTATCTGACCGGGCTGCATCTCAGCACCGGCGGTTAATTTATGAAGGGCCGTCTCTCGGCCCCACTCCCCTGAGGGGTCATCGAAGCTATGCGTCTGCCAGCTCGGAAACAGCTAGTTCGTAATGCTCCTGGTTCATAGAACAGGCATGCCAGTTCAGGCTGCCTTCCATATAGGAAATACCTTTCCCCTTTATTGTATTGGCAATAATCACATGAGGTTTTCCGTTCTTCGAATCCTTCATCTGCTTTAGGGCGGCAATCATTGAGGCAACATCGTTGCCTTCTTCAACAACCAGAACTTCCCATCCTACAGCCTTCCAGAGAGAGATCAGATCCACATCCATGATGTCACTGGTTTTACCTGCGAGCTGAACACCATTCCTGTCGACGATGGCCACGAGATTATCCAGCTTATTCTTTCTGGCATTCATAGCCGCTTCCCAGATAATTCCTTCATTGCACTCGCCGTCACCCACAAGGCAGTAAACCTTATGATCTTTTTTCTGGATTTTGGCTGCCTTAGCCATTCCACAGGCTACGGAAAATCCATTCCCAAGGCTTCCTGAAGAAACTTCGATCCCGTGTTTCAGATTTCGACTGGGATGACCTGACAGATAACTGCCGTCACCCTTGAAGGTATACATATCATCTTTCGGAATATAAGTTGCCTCGATAAGGCCCGCATAATAGGAGAGACAGGCATGTCCCTTACTTTGAACAAAACGGTCACGCTCGGGCATTTCCGGATTTTCAGGGTCATGGTTCATCACCTTGAAAAAAAGGCTGGCTATAATTTCTATACTGGACATGGCAGGACCAAAATGAGCTCCCCGGCCCCGGGCAGCATACCCCATCTCAATTACATCACGCCGCATCTCCACAGTTTTCTGCTGGATTTCTTCAATCGTATAATCTTCTAACATTCCGATTTACTCCTTACTAATTGTATAAAGATGCCCGCTGAACTGACCATCAGGGATTGCCCCTGCCTGGAATTTAGCAAGCTCTATCATTTTCTGTACATCTATATTCATCTCATAGCCCATTTCACAAAGCATATGAACCAGATCCTCTGTAGCAAGATTCCCTGAAGCTCCCGGTGCAAAGGGGCAGCCCCCCAGTCCTCCCAGAGTGGATTGAACCTTATCTACACCACACTCGATGGCAGCCAGAGTATTTACCATTCCCATATTACGGGTATCATGAATATGAACCAGCAAATCCAGCGAAGGGTATTCTTCCTTAACAGCCTTGATAATTGTTCTTACCTGAGCCGGATTGGCCATACCGATAGTGTCGCAGAGATTAACTGTCCTGATGCCGCTCTCAACATAGGGTTTGAGAAAGGGCAGTACATCTTCTGCAGTTTTCATACCCTCAAAAGGACAGGCAAAGGTGGTTGCCAGATCTAGACAGATATCCAGCTCTGGATACTCAGAAATAATCTTTTCAAATTCTGCAAATGATTCATCATGGGATCGTCTGATGTTTGCCTTATTGTGACTCTCACTCAGGGAAACGACATAGGAAACTTTTCTGAGACCTGCGTCCCAGGCAGCAGCGGCACCCCGCAGATTGGGAACAAGTGCAAAAAAATCAGCATCCTTATGATTTGCAAGACAGTATTCTGTCAGCTCCCTGGCTTCTCTCATCTGAGGGATTGCTTTAGGACTCACAAAGGATGTAATCTGAATATGTTTTATTCCCGCCCTAAGGAGTCCCTCAATAATATGGATTCTGGTTTCCAGAGGAATATATTCTTTAACATTCTGAAACCCATCTCTTGGACCGACTTCATGGATCTCTATTTTATTCATACTTTTTTCTCCAGCATCGAACCTTCGTCCTTCAATCTTCGATACCACTCAAAGGCATCTACCGGAAGCTGAGGATGGTGTCCGCCGCACAGTTCTTTTGATTTATTGAGATAAGCGGATAACTGCTCTCTATAAGTTTCAGACGCGCAGTTTCCGATAATAGCTTCCGCCCGTTCCAAGTCATCCAGACCGCGGAGATCGGCAATGCCGTTCTCTGTTACCACCACATCAATATCGTGTTCGCTGATATCCTGATGGGAAACCATTGGAACAATCCCGGAAATAGCACCACCCCTGGCGACAGAAGGAATCAGTAAGATGGAAAGTCCCGCATTCTGAGCAAAGCCTGCTCCCCCGCCTATCCCATTCACTACCCGGCTCCCTGCGATATGGCTGGAATTAACATTGCCATAGATATCTATCTCAATCCCCGTATTCAAAGCAATAAGCCCCAAACGTCCGATTATTTCTGCTCCGTTTGTAATATCACCGTTGCGAATAACAAGTTTGTCTGAAAGATCAGGAGTATTTTCCAGAATCTCAATGACCCTGTCACTGATTCCGATTCCTCCAGTGGATACGGCCGCAGCCTTACCTGAAGCCAACAGCTCCAGAACCGGCTCAGTCACACCACCACAGAAAAATTCAAGATTCTCGAATTTTGAATGCTGAAAGGCATGGGCAATTGAATCTGCTAATCCACCGAACCCAGTCTGAATCGGGGGAAGATCAGCTTCGTATTCCTTTTCAAGAAACTCAAACAGACAACCGGCTATTTTATTCGTAAGCTCGGTCCCCTTCGCCTGGGCAGTCATCCGTTCGGGGATAGAAGTTTCCACAATGCCGCTAATTTTTGAGCTATCCACCGGAATAGCACCCTGTCCGATTCTCTGTCCGGTTCTCAGCAGTGGGATAGGTCTTGTTTCAGGAGCCGGTGCAGGAATATGGAGATCATGAAGCTCTTTCAGGATTAGCGGTTGAGCCGAATTGATCTCCACGATAATTTCTTTTGCAGCATCCATCAGATAGTGAGTCATGCCTATAGAGCTGGAAGGAATAAGATTGCCCTCTTTATCAAACCCCAGGGCTTCCACAACAGCAACATCAATACTTCCGAAACTTCCACTCTTCAGAAGACGGGGCATTTTGCACATCTGCTGCTCCACATAATTCAGGGAACCATTATTCGCCTGTGATGAAAGAGCTCTTCCGGCAACCATAGGGACTCTCCGTTTAACAATGCCCTCATTGCCGAGCTTTTCATCCAGCCAGGGTACGTTGGCCCCGGTAATCAGCTTAATGGAGAGATTCTCACCAGCCTGTTTCCGTTTCACAAGTTCTTCCGGGATAGCTTTGGGATATCCCGCCATGGCCCAGCCACTCATGGCTATGGTCATACCGTCTTTGATGACAGACGCGGCTTCTTCGGGAGTAAGTTTTAAACTCATCACATCCATAGATTAGGACTCCCTTTACTTACGAGCTGTAAATCCGGCGAAAAGTTCTTCGTCAGTAGGCTGTCGACTGGGGATTTCACGTATAACCCAGGTATTATTCATATAGTGCTTAAGCTCGATGTTCTCAGAAACACTGTTTCCACCCCAGGTTCCGCAGCCCAGAGAGCTTGTGAAAGGCATTCCACTGGTCCAACTTCCCGTATTGGTGGCCCCCTGTGCCTGGTTGACAACAACTCTGGTGGTATAAGTTTCCAGCGCATATTTATCAATATTTTCAGGAGTTTTTGAGTAAATACCCACAGAGTGCCCGGCACCTGAATAGGCATGGTTCTCATTGGAGATACGGATAACTTCATCAATATCACTGCTTTTGTAAATAGTGGATACCAGGCTCATCTTTTCACCTGAGAAAGGTGTTGCTTCACCTGTTTTTTCTTCTTCCACCAGAAGGAAGCTTGTACCTTCGGGAACCTCAATACCTGCGATTTTAACTATGTTTTCAATAGGGGATGCAACAATATCACGGTTTAATACATGATCCGCAGGCCAGTTGGGCCAGATGGCTTTCTGAACTTTAGCCTTCTCTGCGGTATTCAGCATATGGGCACCTACTTTTTTAAACTCATCCAACATGGCGTCATATACAGTTTCATCAATGATAATGCTGTTATCACAGGAACAGCCTGCGGCGGTATCAAAAGTTTTGCTTGCCTTTATTTTAACAGCTGCATCAGCCAGGTCGGCTGTCTTATCTATGTGAATCATGGAGTTTCCGGCTCCCACACCATAGGCTGGAGTTCCGGAACTGTATGCGGCATGTACCATGGGCTGTCCGCCTGTGGCCATAACCAGATCACACTGAGACATCAATTCATTGGTAAGGGGAATGGAAGGCTCTTCAATAGGGATAAAGAGGTCTTCGGGAGCATCATACTTCTTCATTACATCTCGTATGAGCTGAACTGTTTTGGCACATGTGCGTTTACCACGGGGATGTGGTGAGAAGATTACGGCATCACGGGCTTTCACAGCAAAAATAGCCTGAATAAGAGGATGCATTTCAGACTGAGTACTGGGAACCAGAGATCCGATAACTCCTGCTGGTTTAGAAATTCGGACAAGTCCTTTTCCTTTTATCTCTTCGCAGATACCTACGGTTTTGACATCTTTTACATCAAAATATACACCCCTGCATTTTGCAGTGACTTTTATATACTTGGACTGGACATCTCCGAGACGGCATTCATCATATGAAAACTCAGCAAGTTCCTGCACCAGCTTATCGTTTGCAACAATCTCCCAGGTAATAGCCGCAGCCAGCTCATCCACCTTCTCCTGAGAGAAGCCTTCAGCGATTTTCTGTGCCTTACGGGCTCTGTTCATCAATTCTCTTATATATTCTACCGGCTTGTTTCGATCTTGACTCATTGTATCCTCCAAAATGCACCTAAGCATACGTTTGCTCTTACTTAATGATAGTTTAACCCTTTCCATCGGAACTGTAAAGTTTCGATTGTGTTTCGATTGATGTTTTTTTGATTTTGTTTTAATGTAGAGATAATTAAGTTTACAGAGGTAAAAACCATGGCAGAGATTCAAATTGAAGAGATAAAAGCTCTATTAAGCAAAACAGGGAAAGTATATGTCAATGAACTAAGTGAAAAGTTCAATGTCAGTAAAGTATCAGTGAGGAAGTATCTGGCTAAACTGGAAAACCAGGGATTTGCCACTAGATTTTACGGAGGAGCGTCTCTTGCTCAATCTGCCAGAACTGATGATCCCGTGGAGAGTCTGTATAAAGATCCTCTTCTTAAAGCCCTGGCTCTAAAAGCACGGGAACAGATTGCTGACGGAGATTCAATTTTTGTCGGATCAGGCAGGACTTGCTGTATCCTCGCCAGAGAATTAGCCGGGATTCAGAACCTTACAGTTGTCACAAATAATATAACGGCCCTTCCGGATCTGATAAAAAATACAAGCCGCGTGTTTTTAATAGGAGGAGAAGTGACGAGTACTGACAGCAAAACACTCTTCTCCAGCTGGGAATCTCCCAAACTCATGCTGGAAAATATATATGTTAATAAGGCCTTTACAAGTACATCCGGACTGGACCTGAAAGCCGGACTGACTGTAGATTCAATAATAAGTACTTATATTTTCAAGCATATCCCCACCATGGCTCAGCGCTGGTACCTGATTGCCGATTACAATAAGTTTGATAAAATATCGATTTACTCTGTTGCCGACCTGAACAAGATAGATACTCTTATATGCGACACATTTCCCAGTCAGTACATTGATAGTTTTAAAGAGAATAATATAAATATACTAACTGTAAAGTAGAGCAGATGGGCCTTAATAGATATTTTTTAAGGCCTGGTATCATTGGCAAGATAATTATCTGAGGGCTCCGAATCTCTGACAATACTCTCAAGATACTTAAACAGAAATGAATCAGAATCCTGAAAAAGACTTTCCAGATCAACTCCCTCCAGCTCACTGGTATTCTTCTCTTCTGTTCCGGCAAAAAAGTTCAGATTCAGGATTCCGGCAATTCTGGACATTTCAGAAATCTCTGAAGGTTCATATCCAGCTTCTGCTAAAGATCTACTCGTCATATCATGGGAGAATCCATTGAAAAAATCTGCAGAGTATTGACCGAAATCAAGTAAATTATTATCTGTGATCCCCTTCTCTCCAGCCCATCCTGCAACATCAACATTGTCAGCCTCATAGATCCAGTTCTTATCACTGAACTCCAGAATTCCATAGTTATGAGGAAACACAGAAAATGCACCGGTCGCTATATCATAAATTTTGCCGCGTCCCCTAAGCTCTTCGATAATATCCTGTATATGTATATGGCCTGACAGAACTGCCTCAATCTGAAGGGAAGTGAACATGTCTATCAATGAATCATTGTCCAGGATGGTAAATCCGCGGCTTACCATTATGTTATGTTCAATCAAACTGTGATGCATGGCAACGAAGAGTTTTTTATTATCTTTCTTTGCAGTCTCAGCCTTTTCTCTGATCCAGGATCTCGTCGAATCCTCTAAAGCTCCTAAAGGATCTGAATATCCATTACTGAGGTTATTCTTATATAGATTTGTATCAAGCATCAAAAATTGGATACCTGGAATCGGTTCTATAAGGTAGCTCAGAGTACTTTTATCATAAGAGAGTGCTGCGGAATAGCCGAAATCCTTATATATGGATCTGAATTGCTCGGGAGATACCGTTTTATCTCCAGGAGAACACGATTGATAATAAACTGCTTTGCAGATAGTCCCGCTACATTTCGACTCGCCTGATTAACTGTCTTCCTGGATAGATTCATCATACAGGAGTAATCTTCCACACTCTTTGTCCTGGAATAATTCTCTTCAACAAGCTGCCTGAAAAATTTGAAATTCTCATAATCCTTTGACTGGAAGATCTTCTCCTCCATAGAGAGCTGAGATTTCAAGGCAAGAATAAAACTTTCAAATAGTGAGGCAATCAATTCAATATTGAACTTCTCAGTGATGCAGTTATATTCTTTATGTAAAAGGTTGATGAGGGTCCTGTTTGTGCTGTCAGCAGAGCTATCAAAAGAGAGAACACCGGAAGCCTTATCTGCAAAATCCAGAAAGACTTCTCCGTTGAACCCTTTTATCCTGTAAAAAAAGGGCTCATTGATATGAACAATATAGCCCTTCACCCCATCCGCAATCTCAAAACGGTGAATCTGATTTTTTTGAATAAATACGATATCTCCTTTTTTATAGGGAAAACGGATCAAGTCAACAAAATGAAATCCATGACCTTCTGTTATGTAAAGAATGGCCCAGAAATTCATGCGCACATCCTTCTGCAGTAATGCATGAGGCCTTGTAGCAAAAAAACGCTGAAGATCTAATATTTCAAAGTCTGAGTCTCTTTCTGAATTCCTGTAATCAATTCTATTAATCATGTCAGTCATGTAGGCGTCATTGTACCATAAGCCTGCAATCTGCTCTTCAACCTCCTGCACTACTTCCTTCAGATTCATCTCTTTCTACCTGTTTACAAAGCGTTAGAGAGCTCAATGGCATTAACGGGACAGTTCACAATACATGTACCGCAGTCATCACAGCGTTGGGATATGACTCTATAGGGAGATCCCTCCTCTATAGCCTTGAAAGTACAGTTTTTGAAGCAGGCACCGCATTCAATGCAGCTCTCAGTAATAGTCGGTCCTACTTTGTTAAAGGGCATACCGCCGAATTCAAATCTGGTTCTCAACAGCTTGTGATCCCTGGTTTTACAGCCGAAATCATAATCAAAAACCTCACCCTTGGCCTTATAGATTACGAAATTGCCTTCCTTCATCATGGGATAATGTTCCATATCATATACGGCAAGTTCCATAGCCTTATTGGTTTCAGCTTTCTCACGGACAGCTGCTTCATCAAGATATTTGATTTCACCGACTAAACGGACAAAGTATCCGGGAGGAAACTCGGGAACTCCGTCTTCATTGTGCCCGAGAACTCTTGCATCATCGATACCGCAGACTGTTATTTTTTTTCCGTCTTTGAGCTGTCTGCCAAAAGGTTTATTCCCCATGGTTCTGAAATAAATCCCCTCCTCATCATAACCATTAAAATGCATAATTCTTGAGTGAACTTCATCACCCAGAATTGTAGATGCGGTCAAAACACCTGTAGCTTCAAATTTTTCATAAATCTCTTTTATCGTCATTTCATGCTCCTCTCATTTTCTAAAAAGTTTTGTAATTTTTCTGTTTGGGGATTATCAAGGATTCCAACTTCGCCCTGCTCTGCAATGCTCCCTTCATCCATAAAAAGGACATACTCGGCAAACTGTCTGACAAAATTTATCTCGTGGGTCACAAATATGAATTTGGTTCCCCGGTCCTTCAGGTCCAGAACGGTATCAAGGACTTCCTTTGTCAGTATGGGATCAAGAGAAGCGGTAGGTTCATCCAGGAAAACCAGTTCCGGATCTGTTGAAAGAGCCCTGGCAATGGATGCTCTCTGAGCCTGTCCGCCTGAAACAAAGCGGGGCTTCTTATTTACTTCATCTTCCAGATGAAGCTGTGTTAAAAGAGCCAATGCTGTAAACCGGGCCTCATCTGCCTGCATATGACGGGTCTTCTCCAGTATGAGTGTAATATTCTGAAGCAGAGTAAGATGAGGAAACAGGTTATGCTGCTGAAAAACCATCCCTATATGACTCTGATACTCTTTCAGTTTCTCAGGTCTCACTTCATATCCGTTTACAACAAGATCACCCGAATCAGCTTCTTCAATTCCCGTCATCAGCCTCAGGAGAGTCGATTTACCACAACCGCTTTTACCGATAACGGCAAGGGTATTGTAATCATTCAGTTCAAGGTCAATATTATCCAGTACCTGTTTATCATAACTTTTGGAAACACCATTCAAATTTATATTCATAATTAAACCTTTAGTATATTTCCTGTCTGGACAAGTATTTAGCCAGCATGGAAAGGGGAATAGTGATAAGCAGATACACCATCCACAATACAAAATATCCTTCGATATAACGGTAGCTGTTATTGGATAAAACCTGTGTTGTATAAAAAATATCTGCAATAGCTATGGTACTCAAAATTGACGTTCCCTTGATAATAGCGGAGAGGTTATTGATCAATCCCGGAATAAGGGGCCGTATCATCTGAGGCAGGATGATATATCGATATTTCTGATACAGATTAAATCCATAAAAATCCATCACCATAAACTGATTCCGGCTTATGGACTTGTAAGCTCCGTCGAATATATTGGTCATATAAGGACTCATATAAAGGGTCAGAGCAAGAAACCCAAGCATCATCTTATTATGTATGCCAAGGGCTACTCCGATTATATAGACCACTACAAAAACAAGCACAAGAAGGGGTGTCCCCATAATAATCTCCTTATATATTCCGGCAGTTGTTTTTAGAAAAACATTAACTGACTCGGTCATAAGAAAAATCAGGAATCCAAGAATCATACTGCTTACAAGAGATGCAAGACTGAGGCCGAGTGTAAGAAGTGCCCCCTTAAGAAGCCTGCTTCGGCTTTCAAACAATGTTGAAAAATCCAGGACATCTGCAAGCTGTGTGATGATAAACAGAAATAGTGCAACATAAAGCATCACTGCCAGTGCGATTTGAACCAGTTTCGGTACTTTCATCCTATTCAGTCCAGGCTGAGATAATAATCAAGGGTAATATTATGATCAAAGAGTTTCTTTCCGATTTCCGCATCCCAATCTTTTCGGAGCCGGTCATTCAAGCCGCTTGATTCCATCTGACTGATAAACTTATTAACCTTATGAAGAAGCTCTGTATTACCCTCTTTCACTGCCATAGCAGTAGAAGCTGATTCAATGGATTTTTTATACATGATTGTTGATTCTTTATTCGTGTCATGCATACCGTAAAGAGTATAAGCACCGACAAGAATATCTGCCCCGCCAGTTGCGATCTCACGCTCTGCCACCGCATCTGTTGTAACACTTTGAACTTCAAATCCATAGGATTGGGGAATAGAGACGGCAACTGAACCGGTGATACCTATAAATTGTGCCTCTTTATAGCTGAAGAATGTTTCAACTTCCATGAAATCATCCACCCCATGGGCATCTGCATATTCCTTATTTACTAAGGCTACAATCCTGTCAAAAAGATAGGGATCAGAAAAATCTACAGTTTTTTCCCTCTCCTCTGAAACAGACATAGAGCCGATGATGATATCGATTTCTTCACTCTGCAGTGCAGGAATAAGCATGGAAAACGACGTATTGACGATTTCAACATCCTTTTCCAGGAACTCTCCCAGAGCCCGTGCAATATCTATTTCCACGCCTGAAGGCTCAGCTTTGGAATCCATCCCGGTAAAGGGGAAGAATCTCAGATCCATCCCTACTCTCAATGTATTTTCAGACTTCTCACTGCAGCCTGCCAGCAACAGTAGGGATACAGCAATCAGTACAGCTGTCATTTTTTTCATCTTATGCACCTCCATATTCTTTTTCCAAGAATGCCTGCATAAGTTAACAGCCGGATGTATTTCATCGAATATAAAAATGATTTCTTTTCTTGTAAAAATGAAACCTTATTGAAAATTGTAAATGTCATGAATCTCTATTATTGAATACATCAAAGGATTAAACGAAAAGGCTCGCGGCGGTGGAGATTGTGTAACAACAAAAGGTGCTTCATGGGATATGTTTGAGATCGTCTTTTTCCAGTATTACCCGGACTTTTTCTGCCAGTGCACTCTTGGAAAAGGGTTTGCTGAGAAAGAAAAGTCCTTCATCAAGAATACCTTGTTCTGCAATGATATCGGCTGTGTATCCTGATATAAAGAGACATTTAATACGGGGATGGATCTTCTGAACTGCGTGAAATACTTCCCTTCCGTTCAGGTCAGGCAAGATAACATCGGAAATAAGTAAATCAATGTCCCCTTCCCGCTCACTTTGTTGAATGGCTTCCAGTGAATTAGAGAAAGACATCACCTGGTATCCTAATGACTCAAGCTGAGTTTTTAAGAGCCTTTGAATTGCTTCTTCATCTTCTACAAGCAGTATTTTTTCTTTACCCTTATAAGACCGTCTATGGGCTTCAGGTATTTCTTCACCCTTATCCTTGCCGATATACCTGGGAAAATACAATTTAAAAGTACTGCCTCTTCCAATCTCGCTGTAAACATTGATAAAACCCTGATGCTGCTTCACTATGCCGTACACCGTTGCCAATCCGAGGCCGGTCCCTTTTCCAACTTGCTTTGTTGTATAAAAAGGCTCAAAGATGTGTTCCTGATCACTCCGGGACATACCGCTTCCGGTATCACTTACCGATATCATTACATAATCACCCGGAGTAATACCTTCATGGGAACTGCAATACTCAGCATCAAATATAATATTCTCCGTTGTGATAGAAATTCTCCCATTACTGGTAATTGCGTCCCCGGCATTAACACAGAGATTTGCCAGGATTTGATCAATCTGAGCCGAATCTGCTTTAACCTTCCACAAATTGTTCACAGGAAACCATTCCAGACTGATATTTTCCCCAATCAGCCGTCTGAGTAATTTCAGAATATCATCCACAGCATTGTTTAAATTAATAACCTTAAGTGAGATTGTTTGCTGACGGGCAAAAGCAAGAAGTTGTCCTGTAAGTTTTCCAGAACGCTCGGCAGCATTTTTTATTGATTTCATGTTTTCAATCAGTGGATCTCTCTCAGGAAGATCACTCATTACCATTTCGGAAACACCAAGGATCACGGTAATCATATTATTAAAATCATGGGCCACACCACCGGCAAGGCGTCCGATTGATTCCATTTTTTGGGCCTGTATGAGTTGTTTTTGAAGACTGGTTCGAAGAGATATGTCCCGGCCTATGCCTATTACGCCCATGAAATTGCCCGTATTATCATACATGGGTGATTTTATAGTTTCACTGAGTTCCTGATGACCGTCAGATTTAAAGGTCAGGTTAGTTTCAAATACAGACAGCTTTTCACTCTCAATGACTTGACGATCCTGTTCATTAAAAATTTCGGCTGTTTCTTTATCTATCAGTTCATCATCTGTTTTTCCGATTATTTGTAATTCTTTCAATCCAAATAAATCTTCGACCCTTTTATTGATTGAGATATATTTTCCATTAATATCTTTAACCCAGACAAGATCGGGCAGGGTTTGAAACAGAAATCTTAAAAAATCTTCTCTATGCACTGCATCTTCTTTAGCTTTCTGCAGCTCCAGCTCATCACACTTCTGTTTTCTCAATATTCTTGACATGGCTGTTCCAAATCCAAGACAGAAAAGAATAAAGACAATCCGTGTAAATAAATTAGATTCAGGAATATCACGGACAAAGTAATCAATAAATGAGCGCTGATCATTTACTATGAATGTGTAGTAAAAACTGTCAAGAATCCAATAAAGGCACCCTATAAGTAACGACAAACTTGCGACGTAACGGGTTCTTTTTTGATCAACCAGGGGTTCCAGCCTGAAAAAGAATCTTACCGGGTTGATATTCAAAAGGACCTCGGCAATCAGCAATAGAATGAAAGCTATGGAAGCCTGCTTTACAGCAACAAATATCGAAAACTCCAAGGGAATTGAATTAACCGAATTAATAGCCCAGGACCAGGGAGGAGGATTCATAGAGATGGCCCATCTACTTGCAGTTAATATGATCAGAGAACTCAATACCCTGAAAGGAATTTCCATAAGATACAGATTTAACTTCCATGAATAACTATCAGTTTTATTCCTTAAATCAGATAAAAATCCATGCCATAGTATCCAGAGAGTAAAAGGCGGTACGGCAAAAAAGACCGCATATCCGTTTGAAGGTCCCCATAACCACCACATGCTTTGACATCCCCCGGCAAGTGCCGAGAACAGACCGTATTTCCATCCCCAGCTCAATGTTATCAACAGGGGAAAAATCAGTCCGAACAAGATAGCTATGGTGAATTCACCAAATTGAAAAATAATTGTATGGAAATTAGAGTAAAAACCAAATAGACCGAAAATCAGAGAGATAGATATTTTGTAGAATAAAGTTCTTTTTTCTGCGGTCACCCAGTCCTCTGTGATTAACTATAAACATTAATATTAATGATAACAAGGAAAGTCATCAATTACTGAAATATAGAATGCTAATGTACACAAGCTTCCTGAGTCAGAATGAGCAGCGAAAATAAACTTACGATTTAATTTCAAAAATGTCAAAACGAACCTTGCTGCAGCCGGAGAGAAGGGAACTGACAGTTGAATTACTGTCAGATACCTTATACTGATTTAAAGGAGAACTGAAATGGAACAGAACTTAGAATTAAACAAGCAGAATGCCATAGCTTTTTATCGGACTGCATATATGGGACAAGCTGCTGAAGCCGTTGAGAAATATGTAGGGGCTGAATATATTCAGCACAATCCTTTAGTCAAAAATGGTAAGGATGGCTTTATCAAATACTTCGAAAAGATGTCAAAAGAGTATCCTGAAAAGGATATTGAGTTTGTGAGAGCCCTGTCAGAGGGGAATCTGGTTGCTCTTCATACCCATCAGACCTGGCCGGGAAATGATGAATATGTCACCATGGATTTCTTCCGCTTTGATGAAAATGGAAAAATTGTAGAGCATTGGGACTCAATGCAGCAGATCCCGGAAGAAACGGAATGCGGCAATACCATGTATTAGAGGAGAATTACATCAATTCAATTAAAGATTTGTAAACTTCCGCCATTGGACCACACCGCTTTTTTTCAGCAATACTGTAGAAAAATAAGATATATTTTCCCGCCTGACACTGGAAAGATCGTAAAAGATCTTCTCATCTGCTTTACCGCAGTTAGAGATCAGGACTGCTTTATCCAATAAGCCTTTTTCGCGTAGAACTGATATCAATTCATCCAGATTTCTAGAAATTTTCATAAATACAATATTCTCTGCTGAATCAACTTCAGCACTGATATCACTGTCCTTATGGAGGGGAACAACTTTCATACGTTCGTCTCCCATCAGCAGAGGGGTATTAAGCCGGGAACAGATCGAAGCAAAAGAGGTAATACCGGGAATAGATTCCACCTCAATATCCTGATCCAAAAGCTCCATGACATACACGAAGGTGGAGAGAGTCATGGGATCGCCGATGGTTATGAAAGCAAGAGTCTTATCCTCTTCGATAATACGATTGACCACCTCAGCATATGCTTTCCGGTCCTCTTCTCGCAGCTGATCATCGTCTACAGTAGCAAAATCAACATAAACTTTTTCAATATCGTCACGCAGATAAGATTTAGCAATTTCATAGGCTGTGCTGCTGCTTTTGGTTCTGGCCCGGGGCAGGAGTACAATATCCGATTCTTTAAGTGCCTTAACAGCCTTAACAGTCAACATCTCGGGATCACCAACACCAACACCGATTCCATACAATTTTGCCACTCTACTCTCCTGCACTTTCATTCAAATTCAATACACTATAAATAATTAAGTCCGTGAATCAGACTATATAAACCATTACAAATTAACAATTATTTATTTGTGCTCTTTTTGTATTATTTTATGATTCAACTTGAAACAATTGACAAGGAGCAGAGAATAAAATCAGAATAACCCAATGGAAAGTAGAAAAAGAATCCATATCCGCTATAAAGAAGAAATACTCTCGGGAGAAATTTCTCCCCTCCTTATTAAATTAGGTTTACCTGGAGCTTTGGGTCTTTTTCTGCAAAATAGTTTCAACCTTGTAGATCGTTTATTTGTAGCTCACCTGGGGGAAGAGGAGCTCAGTGCTGTAGGAATTGCCTTTATAATCCAGAGCTTTCTCATGGCCCTGGGCGGCGGTCTAAGCTCAGGTCTTCGTTCACACAGCTCCCGTTCCGCAGGGGCCGATAAATTAGACAAGATCAGAGAAGGGGCTCATCAGGGATTTTATCTGGTTCTTCTGGCTGGAATTTTGATCCCCCTGACAGGTGTAATACTCACACCTTTTTTTTACCGAACACTAGCTGTGGGTCAGGATATATTTCTACCGGCTGTTGCCTATACAAATATTATACTATGGGGGGCATTCTTTCAGTTTTTCTTTGTCTACGGAAATAGCCTTTTAAGAGGTATAGGAGAGATGAAGATCCCATTGAAACTGCTGATCTTATCAATTGTAATAAATCTGATACTGGACCCGATCCTGATTTTCGGATGGGGTCCTGTACCACCATTGGGAGTGAGGGGAGCTGCTCTGGCAACGGTTATAGCCCGGGCAACGTCGATTATCATCCTGTTCAGAATCTTAGTAAGAGAAGGTTTCCTGACTCCTTCTTCCTTTTTCAGGGAAAAAATTGAAGTAGAAACATTCAGAAGTATTATGAAAGTAGGGTTTCCTGCTATGTTCAACCGCTCTCTCAGCTCTTTCTCACTTGGCTTCATTTACTGGCTGATTGCACCCTTCGGAGCAGGAGCTACAGCGGCCTATACTGCCTGCTTTACATTCAGACGCATTGTTTTGATTCCTTCCCACGGTTTTTCCGGAGGAGCCGTCACAATGATGGGTGTGAATAACGGTGCACAGCAATTCAAACGTACGGGGAAAGTCTACCTGACAAATATCCGGCTCACAGCGATTGTATTAATCCCGATATCCCTGTTATTGATTATATTTGCCCGTCCTCTGCTCTCACTGATGCTTAAGGGAGAGGAGAGTTTAGAACAGGGGATACTGATGCTGAGGCTCCTTGTACCTTCTTATCTGTTTATCGCCATGCGGACAAGCGCTTCGGGAGGACTGAACAGTCTGGGAGAGGGAGGCCCGGCCATGCTGGTGACCCTGGGTCATAATTTTTTCATGACCCTTCCTCTGGGGTGGTTCCTTTCCCGACACTTTGGTTTGGCAGGACTCTGTACCGGGTTGACTGGGGGATATATTCTCTCAGCTATCCTGGGAATATCTCTGTTCTTTTATTATTTAAAGAGATATGAAAGGAATAATCAGAACAGCGACTCCCCCGAACAGAGAGAGTCCTATTAAAACTATTTTATAAATTCTCTAAAAAATCTATCACCCCATCTGCCAGGAATAAGGCATCCTTTTCACAATGGACTGCACTGAAGAAAGCTGTTTCAAACTGTGAAGGAGGCAGATAGATCTTTCGGGAAAGCATATAACGATGGAAAGCAGCAAATCGATCGGTATCACAGTGTTGAGCGTCCTCTAAAGATCTGATTTCCTCTTTCCGGAAAAAGGGTGTAAATTGACCGCCAATATGGGCTATATGAAAATCCAGATCTTTCCGTTCAGCAAAAGTGTTGACCTTTTCAGCCATAAGAGAACAAAGCCTTTCCATTTCACCATAGGGGTTTTCATCTCTGAGCTTCTTTAAAGTGGTGATGCCTGCCGCCAGAGCCACAGGATTTCCACTTAGGGTTCCCGCCTGATAAACAGCCCCTTCTGGAGATAGGCAGTCAAGAATATCAGCTCTTCCACCAATAGCACCAATGGGCATGCCCCCACCGATAATCTTCCCTAGGCAGGTCAGGTCAGCCATTACCTCTACGGCATTTCCATAAGGAAAGGGACCCTGACGGAATCCGGTGATAACTTCATCAAAAATTAAAACAGTACCATGAGAGCTGCAAAGCCTTCGTAAATGCAGCAGGTAGTCCTTACCGGGGTTCACAAGTCCCATATTTCCTGCCACAGGCTCTACGATAACTGCTGCCGTTTCATCCCCCTTCTCTTTCATAAAAAGAGAAAATGCATCGGCATCCCCATAAGGCAGAACAGAAACGGAGGCCACCGTACCTGCTGTGACCCCTTCACTGCTAGCCTGTCCCTGTGTAAGCAGTCCGCTTCCAGCAGACACAAGCATGGCATCATGATGCCCGTGATAGCAGCCTGCAAACTTAACAACTCTCTCCCTGCCGGTATATCCTCTGGCCAGGCGAAGTGCTGTCATAGTGGCCTCGGTACCGGAATTAACCATGCGCACTTTATCGATACCGTCACAAAGAGAGCAAATCAGTTCAGCCATTTCCACTTCAGCAGCACAACAGCTGCCGAAACTGAGACCCCTGGATACGGCTTCCTGAACTGCCCGAACCACATCCGGATCGGCATGCCCTAAAACAAGGGGCCCCCAGGAACCGCAGAAATCCAGATATTCATCTCCCTCTTCACTGACCATCCAGGCACCATGACCGCTTTTCATATAAATTGGATCTGCTCCCACAGAAGTAAAGGCTCGGACAGGGCTGTTTACACCACCGGGAATAAAAGTTTTTGCCTTATTAAATAGATCTTTAGATGTTTGCATTTTAACTCCTTCTGTCCCGCTCAAATCAGCAGGATCGACAAACTTTTTCAGTCCTTGAATAAATCGTTATAACGGGAAGCCCAGTATGTTATAATCAAATCAGCTCCTGCCCGATTGATAGCTCCAATCGATTCTCGTACCATGTCTTTAAGGTTGCCGTATCCTTTCTCAGCAGAAGCAATAAGCATGGCATATTCTCCACTGGTATTGTAGGCCGCCAGAGGAAGAAGACTATTTTCACGGACCGTTTTTATAACATCCAGGTAGAGAAGAGCGGGTTTCACCATAAGGATATCCGCTCCCTCATCCTCATCCATCAAAGATTCCCTCAGAGCCTGCCTCGGATCGGCCCAGCTTTGCTGATACCCTTTTCTATCCCCTTTCCCGGGAGCTGACTTCTCTGCATCCCGGAAAGGGCCATAAAAAGCAGAAGCAAATTTTGTGGAATAACTCATGATGGAAATATCAGAAAAATGCTCACAATCCAGGGCTGAACGTATTGCACTGATCTGGCCATCCATCATGGCACTGGGTGCAACAATATCTGCACCGGCCCGTGCATGGGAGAGGGCAATTTTTTTCAAATGTTCAAGTGAGGCATCGTTATCCACATTGCCTTCTTTATCCAGAGGACCGCAGTGACCATGGTCTGTGTAGGCGCAGAGACAGACATCTGTCATTACCGGTAAATCAGGAAATTCCTTTTTCAGTACTGTAATTGCCTTTTGTATGGATCCCTCTTCCCGGTAGGCTTCAGAACCGCAGGCGTCTTTTTTATCATTGTCAGTCAAACCGAACAGAAGAACAGAACCAATCCCTGCCTTTGCTGCAGATTCCACTTCCCTGCATAATTTATCCGGGGAGAGGCGGTACTGTCCCTCCATGGAAGTGATCTCTTCCCGGACTCCCTCACCCTCTGAGATGAATAGAGGCCAGACAAACTTTTCCGGTCCTGGCAAAGGACTATCAAACAATCTACGAATACTTTCACTCTTTCTGAGCCGACGCATCCTCATTTGGGGATAATTAGACATATATTCTCCTTGAATTTTAGAGTTCCAGAGCCCGGTGAACACGAGCCAGAGCCAGAGCTTCAACAGCACTTTGTACAGTAGCGTCCCGGCTGATTACATAATCCTTAATTCCCCTGGAACTCAGAGACTCAGCAGTAGGTTGACCGATGACAGCGATATTGTGCCCATCCAGAGCATCAACTCCATACTGTTCAATAAATGAGAAGACCCCGGATGAACTTGTAAATACAATACTGTCAAAAGAAGGAAGTGTTCCTCCCTCTCTATTGTTATTTCTATAAAGAACCCGATCTGTCAGTTTCAGGCCAAGGCTCTTTAAATCATCCGCCAGTTTCTGTCCCCCACGATCTGAAGAAAGCTTAAGAATCCTGGCATTACCCAAATTCCGTTTCTTTACTTCCTCCAGCATTCCCTTTGCACTAAAGTTCTTCTCGGGACAAATATCGGGAAAGATACCGGCCTCTTCAAGGGGAGCAGCCGTCCGCCTGCCGCAAACCATCATAGAGGGCAATGATCGAATATCTACAGATTGTGCCTTCAATTCAGCCAGAAAGAAGCGAGCACTGGAAGGAGATGTAAGGCATATCCAGTCAAAGTCACAGACATCATCTAATTCTGCTTTTGTTGAAGTCAAAGTTATCAGTGGATGTACAAGTGGATGCCCACCAAGATCAATAACCTTTTCTCGGGCAACAGAAATAAGGGTCTCTGATGATGTAAGAAGTACACGCTCCCCTTTCAAAGCTCCCCAGCTGCCAAAAGAATCGGCCGCGGCTTCGCCGATAATGATCAATCCCGGAGATGAGGAGTCCAAAGCCTCCAGCTCCCCGGCAAGAGCTCCCAGGGTAGAACGTAGGATAAGAGGAGACTCTGAGCCTGCATCAAAAACAGCTGCTGCCGGTTCATTTACAGACCAGCCCTCACTCTGAAGTTCCTGAAGCACGGGTGCAGCGCCTTTAATAGACATAAAGAGGACAATGGGAAGAGCTACTCTTATATCCGCCCCTGCCGAAGTAGAGCCTCCACCCGCAATTCTTGGGGTCATAGCGGTAAATCCCCTGTGAGAGCCCCGTTTAGTTAAGAGCATGCCTGTACCAGTAGTGGCGGCACTCATGCTGCTGATTCCTGGAAGTACTCGATAAGGAAGACCATGGGCATCAAGGAGATCGGTCTCTTCTTTCAGCCGACCGAAGATACCCGGGTCCCCACCCTTAAGGCGGACGACCTTTTTCCCCTGGCGGGCTGCATCCAGGATCATCCGACTGATCTCTTCCTGTTGATGACTATGTAAATGGCTTCTTTTACCTGTATAAACGGCATTCTTACAATGATCTGTCAAAGACTGATCCATGAGAGCATCATAAAAACAGATATCACAATGACGGATATCATCAAGCCCCTCAACACTGCAGAGCCCGGCCCGACCGGGACCGGCACCCACGAAACGAACACTCTTTGTAAAAAGAGAACGAATAGACTCAAAGCGGGCATCTCCCTGACGGAAAGTCAGTGCCAGGTAGCCCTGCCCTTCGGGAACTGCCAGATACTGCTCATCTATATAGGCGGTAATCCTGTTTTCCCAGCCAAGTCGTTCCATCGCAGCAGCAGCAGTAACAATAACATCGAAGTCACCCCGGTCGAGTTGCTCCAGCCGTTCTTCCATTGTTCCCCGGAGAACCTTCTGCTTCAGCCCCGGATGAAAGTTCCGGCAATAGTCCCCGCGCCTCTGAGAACTGACTCCCACAGTACCTTTCAGGGGAACAGCCTTACCCAAAGGAGCCACAAGCACATCCCTTGGATCTGCACGCCAAGGCAGCCAGAACCAGTCTATCCCGTCAGGACAGTTTTCCGGCAAATCCTTTGCGCTGTGAATTGCGGCATCAAGAGTCCCGTCCAACAGAGCATTATCCAAATCACGGGTAAAAAAGTCTTCCGGACTATTATGGAGGTCCATCTGTTTGTCTCGGTCTCCTGGACTGGAAAAGCCGAGAAGTCTAAAAGATGCAGGAAAAGCGCTATCAATAGAAAGCTCTTCCTTGAGCCGAAACAATCCCTTTTCCGACTGGAGTAGAGACAGTCTACTGTTCCTGGCTCCTACACGCAAAACTATTGATGATTTTTTCATAATCTCTTCGATGCTCCTCAATCTGCTTGCTGCATTGATATTTTATTAGATCCCAATCGGCGGCTTCCCGCCTGTACCAGTGCTTTAAATCATCCAGATCTATGACATGAACTGGTCCTCTATCCAGGGCAGGATCAATGTTCCTGGGAAGAGAAAGATCAATGAGCCAGCTCTCCCTGCATTCAGAGAACTGTTTTCTCATCTCATTCTTTAAAATGAATTCAGCGCTTCCAGTAGCGCAGAAAAAAGCTTCCCCGGCCTCTAAATGATTCTCAATATTTTCCATGGAAATCATTGTGATCTGCTTTCTCTCATCTTCACTCAACTCCGGCTGTTTTTGATGATAACACCAGAGTATCTGCTTACCGAGATTATAGAATCGATCAACAAGCCCCCTGCCGATCATCCCGGTTCCGATGATAATGATCTGCCGGATACTACTGTTTTTCCGTTCAAGATACTCCACACAGAGGTCTTCCAATTCCACTTGTTTCAAAAGGGGAGAGCTTACATTTCGTAAATGCCGGGACACATGGAGAGTCGTATCAAGCCACTGTTTCATTATCAATCCACTCCAGCCAAATGAAGCAGCTGCCTGATGGGCTTGCTTAACCTGAGCGACAATATGGTTTTCTCCGGGAGTCTGGGATAGAAGACCGGAAGTCAGAGTATTAAGATGAGAATACGCATCCCAGCCCCAATAGCAGTAATACTCATTTTCTTCAAGCTTATTATAGCCCAGCCACTGCTTGATAAGAGATATAGATTCAAGACTACCCTGAGCGACAGCTATCAACTCAACCCGATTACAGGTATTAAGAATCATAAATTCATGAATCCCCCGAAGATGCAGTAGAAAGGCTGCGAAAGATTCAAGCCTCTCTGCAGCAAGATGAAATGGTTCTCTGCGATTGAGTGAGAGTTCATTATGACTTGTTCCCAGAACCAGCAAGTCTGCCTCTTCTATAGCCTTTAACTGTCGGCTCAGCTGTTCTTTTATAACCCGGGATCTTCGATGACTGCCGCCGCCTGTAGAGACTGCAACAGTCGTTGATGCACCTTTGATAACAG
Organism: Oceanispirochaeta sp. M1; assembly: GCF_003346715.1. Taxonomy (NCBI): domain Bacteria; kingdom Pseudomonadati; phylum Spirochaetota; class Spirochaetia; order Spirochaetales; family Spirochaetaceae; genus Oceanispirochaeta; species Oceanispirochaeta sp. M1. The sequence goes on along the minus strand of NZ_QQPQ01000019.1, from coordinate 31,411 downwards.
CAGGTGTAAGAAAATCTCCAGCTGTCCAATTTTGATCTACTGCACAGCAAAAAATACTCCGGAGACGGCAATGTTCAAGGACTTTTTCATTAACAGTTGATGATGAAGTGGCTGCATATACCAGGGTATATGCCTCTTCATCAAAAATATCCGGTTCAAACAGGCAGCGCCGAAGAGAGATGACCCCACTCTGATACAATTTAAAAACCTCATCACAGGGCTCCGGATCTACAACTGTAACAACAGCTTCTCCCGATATAAGATGTTTGATCTTAGCCAGGGCGATGTTCCCTCCGCCTACAATAAGACAGGGTTTACTCCTGACAAGAAGTGATGCCGGAACTACTGGAAGATTGATTTGTTTCATAGGATGATGAGTCTATTGTAATATAGATGATAATTATTGTATTTATTTGAGAAACAATAGGACTTTTTTCCATAAGATTCCAAGAAAACATCATACTGATTAAATGATTATGCCTCGGGTGGTGGCGACTTTTATGTGTATGAAACCCATAAACACTCAGACGGTTCATTCGACACTTTTATCGATGATATTACTGACTGCAGAATAAAGAACTTGATACTCTTGATAACTTGTTCTCAAAAGTGCTTTATCACTTCGATTTCTATCTCGTTGAATCTGTTCAAAGAATGCAGCAAATGATTCAGAGCAGGAAAATGAACACATCCCGAAAATAGAAGAACTGAGAGAATCTGAATTAGTTTTGTATAAGATAATTCAGGAGTGATAAATCCCCGACTTCATGGTTCCCAGGAAGAAGTCCCAGTTATCCATATAGTCCTGCTTGATCTTTCCGGGTTCGACCTCGGTCTTCACCTCTTTCAGGAAATCATAACGGGTCTTCAGAAGCAGCCACATAGAGAGCTCGAGAATTCTCTCCTTGCTGTAACGGAGATTGGAGATATCCGCATCACCGAAGAGTTCAAGAAAGTGTTTTTCAAATATATCCTGCACATCCATGGCGATCTTTTCATTAGCAAGGCTTGAAGTGCGGACTATAAGCTGAACAAACTCGGGATTATCTATATAGAAATCGATGGCCAGTTCAGAGACCAGTTTAAGGCGTTCCAGCAGATCCGGAGGGAGAACCTGCACTTCTGCATGAACCCTCAGATTCAGATAGTTATAGAGGCTGGTATATGTATAATCTACGATAAACTTGAAAAGCTCTTCCTTGGATGAGACATATTCATAAAGACCGCCCTTTGAGATGCCTGCCCGTTTTATGATTCCATCCATGGAGCTCGAATCATATCCATGCTCACCAAACTCTTCAATACAGGCTTTGATGACCCGCTGCTGTTTCTTCTCAGATAGATTCTCAAATGTTTCTTTCACAATATCCCTACAGATTCCGCCGGTCTACAACCCGCTGGACTTTACCGCCTGTGCTTCGTCCCAGGCTTTTTGATTCTACCAGAGAGATTTTAGCATGAAGTCCCAGACTCGTAATCATATGATGATGAATTTTTTCCTGAAAGTTCTGAACTTCTCTGACTTCATCAAAGGAATAGAGCCTGCTGCTCACCTCTACCTTAAGTTCAATAACATCCAGACCCTCTTCTCTGTCCAGGATTATCTGGAAATGAGGCTCCACACCCTCAATTTCAAAAAGGACTGCTTCCACCTGTGAGGGGAATAGATTATTTCCGTCCACAATCATCATATCATCACTGCGTCCTGAGATTCTCCTGATCCTTCGGCTTGTCCGCTCACAGGGACATTCATCAGTAAGGATGCAGGAGATATCTCCTGTTCTGTAGCGGATCAACGGGAATCCCTGTTTGGTGATAGTAGTAAAAACAAGCTCACCTGTCTCCCCGTCTGGTAGAACCTCTCCTGTATCAGGATTGATAACCTCAACAATAAAATGATCTTCATTCACATGCAGTCCATTATGATGTTCACACTCAAAGGCGACACCCGGACCGATAATCTCACTTAGTCCATAGTTATCAAAGGCCTCTATCTTGAGTTTGGATTCCACTTCACTCCGGAGCTTCTCACTCCAGGGCTCGGCACCGAACAATCCGATAGAGAGATTCAGTTCCTGAGGGTCCATCCCCTTCTCTTCCAGTGCGGAGATCAGATGCAGGGCATAGCCGGGAGTCGATATGAGAGCGGAACTGCGATAGTCCTTCATGATCTGAACCTGTTTCATAATATCCTCACCGGAAGCGGGAATTACGGAAGCACCGATCTCCTCGGCGCCGTAATGGAAGCCCAGCCCTCCGGTAGAGTGTGAATAGTCAAAGGCAATCTGTACCAGATCATGTTCGGTAATACCCACAGCACTCAAAACACGGGCAGCAAGGGATGACCAGATTTTAATATCATGTTTTGTATATCCCACAACTATGGGATTTCCGCTTGTACCCGATGTGGAATGGATACGGACGATATCCCTTAAGGGGACAGCAAAGGCCTCGTAGGGGTAGCTCTCTCTCAGATCCTCTTTGGAAGTCAGTGGTAGAGATTTCAGATCTTCAAGAGATTTAACCTCTTCGATCTGGATATTTTTTTCATCATATAGATTTCTGAAAAAGGATACGTTTTTATAAACCTGATGCAGGGTCATCTGCAGACGCTCCACCTGAAGCTGTTCCAGGTCTTCACGGAGCATTGTTTCATTTTCTTTGGAATATATCATTTTGTCTCCTTTTGTCAGTCAGTGAACTCATTATAGTCTTTACCAAGATAGGCCCGCTTAACATCGTTGTTACCCAGCAGGTCGGCGGCGTTTCCCTCCATTACGAGGCTCCCGGTTTCCATAACATAACCATGATCGGCAATCTCAAGGACGGCCTTTGCATTCTGCTCGACAATGAGGATTGTTTTCCCCTGCCGCCGCAGCTCTTCTACGGCTTTGAATATATTTTTTACTATGATCGGAGCCAGCCCCATTGAGGGTTCATCCATCAGAAGCAGATCGGGACCTGACATCAATGCCCGGCCGATGGCAACCATCTGCTGTTCACCACCCGAAAGTGTTCCGGCCAGCTGAGTTCTACGTTCCTTAAGGACAGGGAACATGGAGTAGATATCTTCAAGATACTCCGATGCTTTTTTCCCTTCCCTCTTATTATAAAGGGTGTATGCCCCCAGAACCAGATTTTCCCTAACCGTCATGGCGGGAAAAAGCTGTCTTCCTTCCGGGCAGAGGACACATCCGTTTTTAACAATTTTATCAGAGGATGCGCCAGAGACATCCTGTCCCTTAAGAGTGATGGTTCCTGCGGTCGGCTTTACCAGGGAAACAATGGTATTAAGCAATGTAGTTTTCCCCGCCCCGTTGGCACCTATGATTGTCACAATTTCACCTGGATTCACATGAAGGCTCACTCCTTTAAGAACATTGAGCTTATCGTATCCCGATTCCAGATTTCGTATTTTAAGCATCATCATCTCCCAGATAGATACGGATTACCTCTTCATTCTTCTGAATGTCCTTTGGTTCTCCTTCGGCAATTTTCTGTCCGAAATTCAAAACCACTATCTCATCAGAAATATCCATAACCAGGGACATATCATGCTCTACCAGCAGTATGGTTCTCCCTTGCTCTTTTATGGTCTGAAGCCTCTGGGCAAGGTCTTCTGTTTCATGCATATTCAGTCCGGCAGCCGGTTCATCCAGAAGAAGCATGGGAGGATCAGAGGCCAGCGCTCTTGCAAGTTCAACGGCTCTCTGATTTCCAAAGGAGAGATTTCCCAGCTCCGTATCTTTCTGATCGATGATATTCAGCCACTCAAGAATAGGGAGAACGGCCTCTTCGGCCTCCTTCTCTTCCTTCCTGCTTCTTTTTAATGCAAGCATCCCCGAAAGGAACTCCGCCTTTCCTACCCTGTGACGACCCAGAAGTACATTATCCAGAACAGAGAGGTGGCTGCTGAGCTTAAGGTTCTGAAATGTCCGCAGGATTCCCTGCCCTGCGACCTGATAGGGTTTCATTCCGGTGATAAGAGTATCCTGAAAAAAGACCTGACCACCGCTGGGTGGAAAATAGCCGGCGATCATATTAAAGAGGGTCGTCTTTCCGGCACCGTTTGGTCCGATCACAGCCTTGATCATCCCGGGCCTTACATCAAAAGAGACCGAGTCTACTGCGTGGAGTCCACCGAAGGACTTATCAAGCTTCTCTATGCGGAGAATACTTTTTTCATTGTGATCTGAAGTATTATTCACCGGAGACTCCCTCAGAAACTGCAGAGATTCCGTCTGAAGATTTTTTCCCTTTAAGCAGAGATCGAACTCCGTCCAGTAGACCTTTCCAGAAAGATTTGCATATAAACCCCTCGGGCATAAACATCATAATAAAAACAAGAACAACTCCGAATACTGCATCATCCAGATGACCGAAGACTCCGCGGAGAGAGAGGAAGTTCAGAACCAGCCCCATAATAAGAGCTCCCCAGAGATTGGCCATTCCACCAACGGCAACAATTGAGACATAACGCACCGACTTCAGAACCCCTGCTTCCGAGGGACCGATGCCGCCGTTATAGTGTGTCATAAAAAATCCTGCCACCGCTGCAAAAATAGCTCCGATAACAAATACGATGACCTTGTAGCGTGATGTATCCACTCCCATGGCATCGGCGGCATCCTCACTTCCGTGGAGGGATCGCAATGCCCTTCCAACCCGGGAGTTGATCAGATTGATCAACAGAATCATTCCCAGAATGACCAGAGTCCAGGCAATATAATAATTGCTGATTCGGCTTTGAAAGTCACCGCTGACCTCAAGACCGGGAATCAGAGGAAATGCCGGAACATTTGAGATTCCGTCAGCTTCGCCGAATACCTTGGACCCGAGAACGAGACGGTAGACAATGATCCCGAATCCCATGGTCGCCATGGCCAGATAATGCCCTTTCAGTTTCAGAACAGGAACACCCAGCACATAGGCGGAGCTTCCTGCGATTAAAATAACAGCCAGCAGAGTAATCCATGGATTCAGATAGATATGCATATCACCGTAGAGTGTCTCCTTTGAAATAAGGAGCCCCATGGAATCGAGGAGCTTATATAAAACTGTGCCTGATTTCTCCGCGAAATTGATAGTTGTCAGGCTTGCAGTGGTATACCCGCCGATGGCAAAAAAACCTGCCTGCCCCATCGAAATCTGACCTGCATAACCCATGACCATGCAGAGACCCACAGCCACAAGAACATAGTAGGCCGACATGGTGAGCTGTGTAAGAAGAAAGGCCTTACCTAGAAGAACCGCTGAAAGCTGAATCAGAATAATTGCAGCCAGCAGAATGATAACTGATTTATATCGCTTCATCTAATAGTCCTTCAATGCAGAGGCCTGGGAAGAACCGAAGAGTCCGCTTGGTTTTGCAACGAGTATGATCAGAAGGATTGCGATGGAAATGACATCCTTAAAAGCCATAGGGAGAATACTGATGCTGAAAGACTCAATCAGTCCCAGCAGGATTCCTGCTGCTACGGCAGCTATGGGATTTCCAAGTCCCCCAAGAATGGCTACCGTAAATCCCTTGATAGCCAGGTCAGAACCCATGGCGTAATGAGTCTGGGTCAGAGGTGAAACAACACAACCTCCCAGAGCACCGATACCTGCGGAGATCATAAAGGACATATTCACCATCCTGTCTGTACGTATTCCGCAGAGTCTGGCGGCCGAAGGATTTTCGGAACAGGCTCTCATGGCCTGACCGCTGAGGGTGAATTTCAGAAAGAAAAACAGTGCCACCACTATGACTGAGGTGACAGCCAGAACCCAGATGACCTGGGGAGAGATACGGGCTCCGAAAATACTGACCGAGGAGATCTCTGATCCTGTAAAAAATGGCAGAGCCCTGATCTGTTCATCCCAGATATACAAAGCGGCCTCCCTGAGAAGTATGGAAATACCTACGGTAATGACAATCATCCCCATGACCGAGGTCTTCCTCATCCGTCTGATAAAGACGTTTTCTATAAGACCGCCAACAAGGGATGTGATAATGACGGCCAGCACAATTGCCGGAAAAAGAGGCATGACTCCCGATAGAGAGTATGAGATCATCCCGCCGAGCATAACAAACTCACCCTGGGCAAAGTTGATAATTCCCGTTGTACTGTAGATGATGTTGTATCCGATAGCCACAAAGGCGTAGATACTGCCGACGGTGATACCCGCAAAAATATATTGAAGAACTTGTTCAGCGCTCATTCTGATCCTTTGAAATTTAATGAAGCGGAATACCCGTATTCCCGAATATTCCGCTTCCTGTTTAATTACTTGTAGAAGTCAAACTGACCATCTATGACAGTCAGCATTTCCAGAGATTCCATCCCCAGACCATTGTGGTCATCTGCAGTAAAGTTGAAGATTCCCCCTGTACCTGGAAATCCGGAAATTGATTCCAGAGAGTCTCTGACTCCTTCCCGATCCAGTGTAGTGCTATTTTTGAGCGCTTCGATGACAAGCATGATCGCATCATAACCGTGGCCGCCGAATGTACTGACAACTTCATTATATTTGGCTTCGTATGCATCTTTATAGGCTACAAGATTGGCTTTCTGAGGATGATCTTCAGGCAGCTTATCTGCAACAAGCAGTCGTCCAGCGGGGAAAATGATACCTTCGGCAGCCTCACCTGCGGCTTCAACATACTTGATATTACCGAAACCATGGCTCTGAAAAAGCGGAACATCCATACCGAGCTGTTTCATGTTTTTAGGAACAATTGACTGAGCAGGTACGATAGACCAGTTTACAACGGCATCCACACCCTGGGCATTAACTTTTGTAAGAAGAGCGGTCAGGTCAGTTGCTGCTTTATCATATGTTTCCGAGATTACAATTTCGATTCCCATTTCAGAGGCATATTTCTCAAGCTGCCCCTTTCCGGCATTTCCAAAACCTGTATTGGCAGCAATAACACCAATCTTTTCAATTTCCATATCTTTCATGGTTGTGTAGATCCATTTTGCCACATAGCTGTCTTTCTGAGGTGTTTTAAAGACATATGCAGCTTGAGGATTAACAATAGCCTCAGCTGCGGCACAGGAAACCAGGGGAACCTTATAGGATTCACAGAGATCTTTAATCTGCATGGTTTCACCGCTTGTTGAGGGTCCTACAATTGCAATAACCTGATCTTCTTCGATAAGCTGTTTGGCAAAGGATATGGCCTTTTCGGGATTGGCGGCAGAGTCTTTAATAATCAGCTCAATCATCTTTCCGTTAATTCCGCCTGCGGCATTGAGATCTTCCACAACCATTTCCATGGTTCTTGCCTCTGGAGCACCCAGAAAAGAGGCCCCTCCGGTTACAGCCAGAATGGCTCCAATCTTAATACTGCCCTCATCGCTTTGTCCCATGGCAAAAGCAGAACCTGTAATAAGCCCTACGACAAGAAGGACTGCCAGAATCTTTTTCATTTATTTCTCCCTATTTTTGATGTTTCTAAATCAAAGGCCGAATGGCCAAAACATGACATAAACCGACTATTTGGTCTATTTTCCGACTAATCAGTCTGTTTTCCGACTAATTAGTCAGCACTACATTAAACGTCAATCATATTTTGGTCAAGAAAAAAATGAATTGCCCTTTGTTTTTTGCTATAAGGGGAATTTAAAAGAGTCTGAGCCTGATGCCCAGCATAGGAAAAAGGTATGTAATCCAGAATCCCATTACTCCATAGCGAAAGAAGTGACTTAAAAAGTAATCAGGAAGTATCAGCTTGAGGCCGTTCTGCAGTATCAGGACTCCCAGAAGTCCTAAGAGAACTCTCAGAGCTTTCTTAGCCCTGCCGCCGGAAGCAGGATCAAAGCCCATATGACTCGTCTCCAGCAGGAATCCACAAAAACAGCCCAGAACCATACCGGAACCCTTAAAAAAATCATCAATCTTAACGCTTCCTTTAAAGCTGATGAACTCAAGAGCAATCATAACAATGGTGATTACTGCGGCGAACAGCATAAAGATATAAAGAAAACGTTTCAGTCCTTCAGGATTCTCCCATAGAGTATTAATTCTTGAAGCAATATACCAGGCGGTACCGATCCCGAAAATCCATCCTCCCAGGACATCCACAGGCCAGTGAACCCCCAGGTATAACCTTGAAATTCCTACAAAAAGAATTGCCAGGACACATAGGATTCTGAGAATCCTGTTTTTAAACAGGTATATGAGGGTTGCATAAAAACTGGATGCCCCCTGGGTATGTCCGCTGGGAAATGAATATCCCGTCGCTGTTTCAAGACGCTTTCCCTGTAAGTCGGGGATTGCCTCAAAGGGACGGGGTGTATGAAATATCAGTTTAAGAAAAGTATTGAGGAATAGAGAAATAAGAAGGGTGGATGCCATGATAAATCCCTTCTTCTTGGAAACAGCCCAGTAAAAAACTGCGATAATGAGAATATAGACCCCTTCTTCACCCAGCATTGTTGCGTATTCCGCCGCATGATCCAGGAAAGGAGTGGCAATATTCTGAAAGTACTGAAGTATTGAAGTCTGCATAGACTTATTTTACTGCATTATGTAAAAGAAAAGACAGTATTTCCTTTAAGAAAAGTTGTGGGAATAATCAAATCGTCAATCCGAAGTTCTTTCCGGCTCTCAATTTTCTCAATAAGTATAGATACAGAAGAGCGGGCGATGGTTTCAAAATCCTGGGCGACGGTTGTCAGTTCAACCATCGTATCATTAAAATACCTCAGGTTATCAAAGCCCACAAGAGAAAGCCTTTCGGGAATGGGAATCTGCAGTTCACGGGCGGCATTCATAAATCTATAGGCGATTAAATCATTTACACAAAACAGTGCACTCACATCTCTTTTTAATAAATCCTTTAAAAGAACCATTGATTCCTGCTCATCCAGAACTTCCCTTTCATCCTCATCTCTCCCTGAAAAAGAGGTGATCAGCAGATCCCTGTCCAGGGGGATACCGTTCTCCATCAGGGCATGACAGTACCCCTTGTACCGGAGTTGAACGACATCTGTCCCTTCAGCTCCCACAAATCCAATACGTTTGTGTCCATTGGCAGTGAGGTAGGAGACTGCTTCAAAGGCACCCGTAAAATTGTCTGATGTGACTACAGGCAGTGAGAGTTCCTCAAGTTTTCTATCTAAAAGGACCATAGGGAATCCCTCAATTTTCATGCGGCTGAGGGAGGCGATGTTTCTGTTGCTGATAGGATAAATAATGGCTCCCGACACATCATGAGAGGCAATTTCATCGAGAATCTGCCGCTCTTTTGTAGTTGACTGATCCGAATAATGGAGACTGCAGAGATAGCCCCTCTCACGGCAGCTCTGACTGATCTGGCGGGCATACTGCTGGCCTCCGGAGAAAAAATCCTCCTTATGAGGAAGAACAAGTGAAATAATTTTTGAATCGCTGTATTTCTTTTTCCCGGAACCTTTTACAAAAGACCCCTTCCCCTTGAGGCGATAGATGACCCCACGATGTTCCAGCTCTTTCAATGCCCTGGTAACAGTAATACGGGAAGTATTGAATTCCTCCATTAACTGAGCCTCTGAAGGCAGCTTATCATCCTTGCGGAACTCACCCGTCTGGATACGTTCCTGGATTGTGTTGATTATAATCTGGTATAGGGGAATCAATGCAGTTATCTCCTCAGTTATGTACAGCAATCTATTTTCCCTGGTAAATACTGTCAAGTACAGTAAGCATAACACAACATAATATATCAGGAAAGGTTTTTAACCATTTAATAATTAACTTGACATGTCATGTTCTGCGGACTATTGTATACTAAGTTACTTGTAAAATCAATGGAGGTTTTTTAATGAAAAGAATAGGATTAGCCCTTGTTCTAATTTCCCTGTTGCTGACAACCGGACTTTTTGCCGGCGGCCAGACTGATGAATCGGCACCTACAAAACTGATTGTTTCTTCACGTCTTTACTCACAGCCTGGTGAGCAGCAGTTTCTGATTGATGAGATCTTTCCTGAATTTGAAGAAGCTAACGACTGTATCGTTATGTTTGAAATCATGGAAGATGATCCCCTGCTTAAGAGAGCCGCTTTCCAGAAAGAATCAGGCCGAGTTAATACTGATGTAGTCATAGCCCATGCCGGAAGAATGTCCGAATGGATGAACAACGACTACGTAGTTCCCCTTCCTGTAGATGACTGGAAAGACAGAACTTTTTCCAAGGCATTTAAAGAGAGCATTTCCATGGGTGGAAAAACTTATTTTGCACCAGTTGGTGGAGATGTCTACCTGATGCTTGCCAATAAAAAAGCACTCCCCTACCTTCCTGCCGGAGCCGATGTTCAGGATCTGAGCTGGGAAGAATATGTAGACTGGGCCGTAGCCATCGCTGAAGGCGAAGGTGAAGGTAAAGCCGCAGTAACCGGTGTTCCCATGAAATCTCTGATTTATATGTACGGCGGCATGTTCCTCTCCTACGGTGGAGAATTCCCTGTAATCAACTCTCCCGGAGCCATCAGGGGATGGGAAGTTCTTGCCAAGATGAAAGATGCATATACCCCCACTGTAAATACTTATGACAACGTATCCTCTCCAATGAAAACCGGGGAAGCCTGGCTGACTGTTGCCCACATGGTACGCTGTGGAGAAGCCTATAAATCCAACCCCTCGGGTTATGTACTGGGCCCCGCCCCCAAAGGTCCCGAAGGAATCGGCTCTATTGCCGGAACAAGTGGATTTGGAGTTGTAAATGGAGCTCCCAATGAAGAGCTGGCTGTTAAGTTTATTGAGTATATGACAGAGCCCGAAATGGCCGTACGTATAGCACGTGGAACAGGTGGATTTATTCCTCCCATCGACGAAGCCATTGCCAAACTGGGAGACTCTCTGGAAGATGAAATCATCGGCAAGGGAATCAATGTCATGAAAAATGGTGTTGTATCCGGTGTACCCGGTGGAGATTATACTTCCTGGGGTGCTGTAAAACAGGTCTATGATGACGCTTTCCAGGAATTGATACTGAATAGAGGTGCCATAGATAAAGCTTACCTGGACGAAGCCCAGGCTAAGATCAACGCCCTGAAAAAATAAAACCGCCCTTATCATAAGACACGGCTGCTCCGGTAGCTGTGTCTTATGTCCATTCCAAAGCTAAATCCGGAGGTTCCCATGTCCCAAACTCGATGGACGATCGGAAGAGAAAGGAAGAAACAGATGGTTCCTTACCTTCTCATTGCACCTGTAGTCATATATTATGCCATATTCTGGTTGTTTCCTGTCATTCAGGCCATCAGCGGCAGTTTTCTGTCCGCCCCCCTGGCAAAGGGAGGTCAGTTTACTCTTAACAACTATATGAGTCTGTTCAAAGACCCTATATTTTACCAGGCTCTGTTTAATACAACCTTTATTGTGCTGATCTCAGTCACCCTGGAATTCGTTCTGGCCTTCGGCCTGGCCCTTCTGATCAATATGAAATTCAAGGGCTCCGGATTCTTTCTCTTTCTGGCCCTCATCCCAATGGCCCTTCCGGCCGTTGCAGTCGGTGCGATGTGGAGGAGCGGCCTGGCCACCTATGGCTGGTTGAACTCATTTCTAATAAGATTGAATATAATTGATGCTGCCGATAAGATTATCTTTCTTGCGGGTAATCAAATACAGCGAATGATACTGATTATTATCGTGGATGCCTGGCAGGTTATTCCTTTTATGATGGTGATCCTGCTATCCGGTATGCAGGGACTGAAACCGGAACTCTTTGAAGCCGGTTATGTATTCGGAGGCAACAAGCTCCAGGTCCTCCGGAAAATTACCATTCCCCTCATGAAACAGACCATTACAACGGCGATGATCCTCAGAATCATCGCGGCAATTCAAATATGGCTTATCATCGTCATGCTATTCGGATTCAACCGTCTGCCTGTCCTCCTGGAACAGATTGTTCTCAATGTGGACCAGTATGCCGGTGCGGAAGATTTTTTCAGAAAGGGTATGGCCCTGTCGGTCATCGTGTCCCTTATCGTCTCGTCAGTATCCTTCATCTACCTGAAAGTATCGGGAGCCTTTGATGAACCTGCCGGAAAAGGGGTCTGAATATGGGAAAGAAACTTAAACAGAACATGTACAGATCCGTCAGAACCACCACCCTGTACATAATAGTGACCGGTGTGGCCATGATGCTGATATTCCCGATGTTTTTTCTTTTTACATTTTCACTGATGTCCGACTATGAAAGCTATTCAGAATGGCCGAAACCTCTGCTGCCGTTACGGAACACGGAGTTCCGTCTTGATCTGTTGGAGGAGGTTAATGAAGAGAGGGCCTATGGATTGCTGATCTATAACCATTCGGAAGAGGCCTACATGTCCTTCGGTCCGGAATATACAACAAGAGATGCAAAGTCGTTACGGAAACTAAGTAATTTTATCCGCAACTATGCCAACTGCAGCCTGGATCAGGAAAAAATACTGCAGATTATGGATCAGACCGATGGTCAGGGTTCAATGGATTTCACCCTGAAGAAGGGACTATTCAGTAACTACACACGATTTTTCAAACTTTATTCAGGGGCTTTGAACTCGGTGATGGCCAGTATTACGACGGCCCTTTTTACGATTCTGATAAGCCTGAGCATCGGAGGAATGGCAGGATATGCCTTTGCCCGCTATGTGTTCAAGGGTAAGAATATTCTCAAACTGAGTGTCCTTTTTGTCCGTATGTTTCCTCCTGTGGCCATTGCTCTGCCCATGGTTATAACATTGGGTAAGATGGGACTCTACGATAAACCCGCAGGACTCAGTCTGATCTATTCCATCAATCAGATATCCCTGAGTATATGGATTACGGCCAGTATTTTTATGGGAATACCCGAATCCCTGGAAGAGGCCGCTCAAATCTTCGGAACCACACGGATAGGCGCTTTTTTCAGAGTAACCCTTCCCCTGGCCGTTCCCGGACTGGCGGCCTGTGCCATGTACTCCTTCATCTATTCCTGGAATGAAGTCATCAATGCACTGATTCTGACCCAGTTCAATCCCACATTACCTGTTATTGTTTACCGCTCCTTGCTGGGAGCCAGTGACAAGGTTCATCTTATAGCTGCGGGTTCCGTGGCCCAGGCTCTGCCTGCCATTATTTTCACCCTGTTCATCCGGAAATTCATCCTCCAGATGTGGGGGGGCGTCAAAGTTTAATGAACCTTTGGCCTCGTACAGAAAAAATATGAAGGATCTGGTAGATCCTTCATAACAATAGAAAGAAAAGGAATATAAAATGGCTGTACTGCAATTAGAAGATTTAGCAAAAAGATATAACCGAAAAGTCTGGGGCGTCAGAAAGATGGACCTGGAAGTAAAAGACAAGGAATTCATTGTCTTTCTGGGCCCCTCGGGCTGCGGGAAGACCACCTGTATGAGAATGATCGCCGGCCTTGAGGAAACCACCCGGGGCACTATTATTCTGGACGGTCAGGATATAACAGACCTGGCTCCCCGGGACAGACATATATCCATGGTATTCCAGAATTATGCCATATGGCCTCATATGTCGGTCTTTGATAATATCGCCTTCTCTCTCAAGCTGAAGGGATTATCCAAAGACGTGGTAAAAAAGACTGTGGTCGAAGTGGCGGAGATGGTTAAAATAGAACAGCTTCTGGACCGTTTTCCCGGACAGATGTCAGGAGGACAACAGCAGCGTGTGGCCCTGGCCCGGGCCCTGGCCGTGAAACCCAAACTCTTTTTAATGGACGAACCCCTGTCCAACCTGGATGCCAAACTCAGAGTCGTAATGAGAACGGAATTGAAAGCCATTCATCAAAAGACAGGAGCCACCAGCGTCTTTGTAACCCATGACCAGTCTGAAGCCATGAGTATGGCCGATAGAATTGTTATTATGAGAGACGGGGAAATCATCCAGGTGGGAACCCCCGAAGATGTTTACTTCAGATCTGCAGATACCTTCGTTGCCGGATTTATCGGAACTCCCCCTACCAACTTCTTTTCTGTGAAACTTAAGAACGATGGGAACAAAAAAATTCTGGAGCATCCCGATTTCATCTGCCCTCTGCAGGATGATGAGTTTGCAGCAGTCTCCAAAGATGGACGGGAAGAACTCATTCTGGGCATTCGTCCGGAGGATTTCCAGCTCACAACAACAGGAAAAGGAATACTGAATGCGGAAGTTCTGGTAGTAGAACCACAGGGCTCTCATCAGGTACTGGCCGTGGAAATTGACAACAAAATTGTCAAAACCATTATCTCTTCTGATAAAAAGCTTTCACCCGGAGATCCTGTATCTTTTAACCTGGATTACAGACATCTTCACTTCTTTGATAAAGACAGTGAGCAAAGAATTTCATGATTCCAGATGAGAGCCCCGAGGAACTTGAATCCTTTCTGCCTGATGAATCCTGGAAAAAATTGATTAATCTCGCCCTCCCCTATCAGGATAAAAGGGATGATGCGGGACATTTTAAAACTGTTACAACATGGGCCTGGGCCCTCCTTGAACTGGGAAATGATGAGATTGACAGGGAGCTGGTTCTTACGGCCGCCCTGCTTCATGATATAGGCTGGAGTCAGCTCAGCGAGGAAGAGAGAACGAATCTATTCTCTTCAGACCTGAGTTTTTCTGAGGCCGGAAGACTGAGGCTGGCCCATGAGAAAATGGGTGCGGAGCTGGCAATCCGGCTTCTGACAAAGGCAGGTTATTCTGCCGAGTTCACTCAGAAGGTCTGCCTGCTGATTGAAGGTCACGATACACGACTGGAGTTTATGTCTCCGGAAGACGGAATACTCAGGGATGCGGACAGCCTGTGGATGGTAACAAACACGGGTTTTGAAGCAGATCTGAGACGCAGAAAGGTCTCGGCTGCAGTGTGGGGCAGATATCTGGAAAATAAATTCCAGAAAGAGAATGCCTTCTACACCACCGCTGCCCGGAACTGGGCAGTACAGAGACTCTCCCGCCTGAAAAAAGGCTACAATGTACATGAAGCTGGTAGAGAGAAAAAGCCCAAGGTTCTGATCTGTCACTACAGAGTGGGCTGGACAGATGGTGTATCCCTGGAAATTGAGAAACGTCAAAGTATCCTGGAAGAGATGGGATTTACATGCAGCCTGCTGGCAGGTCCTGGAAGCAGTGGCGCCGACTATACAATTCCGGATCTCGATTTTGACACTCCCGAGGCAAGAAAAATCAGCCGAAATGCCTTCGGTGGTCTGAAGGACTATGAAACTGAAGAGGAACTGAAGAAGGATCTTCTTGTACTCTCGGATAAAATAGAAGAAGAGCTCTCATCGGTGTTTGAAGAGCTGGAGCCTGACTTTGTGCTCCTCCATAACATATTTTCCCATGGACGCCATATTGCAGCAGCCAGAGCGTTCTACAACTGTCTGAAACATTACAAGGTTCCCTCATTGGCCACCCATCATGACTTCTATTGGGAAAGAGATGACTTCAGAGAAGTTTCGGGACCTCTAATCAAGGCCTTTATGAAACGCTATGTCCCCCCCGTTATCCCCGGGATGAAGCATGCTGTGATCAACTCTCTTGCTGCCCGGAATCTCCTGAACCGCTGCGGTATTGACGCGATGATCTTCCCCGATACCCTGGACTTCTCTGTTGACCAGTGGCAGAAAGATGATTACAACGCCCACCTTCTGAAGGATTTCAATCTCAATGAGGATGATATTTTTATACTCCAGGCCACCAGAATAGTCAGAAGAAAGGGAATAGAACTTATTCCTCCCCTGATCAAAGAGTTAAACAAAACTCTTTATCTGGATCAGATACGGGGAAAAACCCTCTACAACGGTAAGAGAGCAGGCAAAGATTGCCGCTTTGTCTTTCTTCTGGCAGGCTATGCCGAACAGGAAGCAGAAGGCTATAGACAGCAGCTTGAAGGCATGATGAAGGAAATGGATACTCCCTACCGTTTCATGCGTTCCAGAATTGCAGTTCAGAGAACGATGGAGGAGGAGAAGAGAATCTACTCTCTTTTTGATACCTACCCCTATGCCGATCTGGTCTCCTATCCGAGCATCTATGAAGGCTGGGGCAATCAATTTATCGAAGCAGTGTTTGCTCATAAACCTGTAATTGTCCATGAGTACCCTGTATTCCGTTCCGATATCCGCCCCAAGGGTTATTCAATCATATCATTGGGTGATGATGCCAGACGGCAGGAGAATGGACTGTACAAACTGAAAAAAGAGAGTATAAGCTCAGCCTGTCAGGAGATTATCGACCGCCTTCTTTCAGGGGACACAGAAAAAATTCTGGAAAAAAACTTTGATCTGGCCCGCTCGAATAACT
This sequence comes from Oceanispirochaeta sp. M1, assembly GCF_003346715.1. Lineage (NCBI taxonomy): Bacteria > Pseudomonadati > Spirochaetota > Spirochaetia > Spirochaetales > Spirochaetaceae > Oceanispirochaeta > Oceanispirochaeta sp. M1. The sequence goes on along the minus strand of NZ_QQPQ01000019.1, from coordinate 15,156 downwards.
CCTATGATTACCTTCGGGCCTTGATGAGACAGAGCATGGAGCATTATGAGAATCTTTGATTCATCTTCCTTTACTGTAGATTCGATAGAGATAAATAATACATGTCAGGAACTGACAGTCAGAGGCAGGGCCTACTGCGTATGGCCCAACAGGGAAGGTGAAGGCTTTATGCTGGAATCCGTTTCCTCTGTGCTTGCAGATAACGGCTGTAATGAGAGGGGACTCTCCCTCTCATGGCCGGCTACAGCATCTGCCAGAGCCATAATTCTGAAATCAGAAGATGCCTCGGTACTGATCAGAAAAATAAATGAAAGCAATGGTTATCATGAGGAGATCAGAATATTTGCAGACAGTTCAGATATTCTGAGATTCAGGTTCACCGGACCGATCGGAGAATTTGTTGTGACAGAACTGTCCGGATCATACTGGACCGATGCCGCCGGGAATAAGGGAAAGTCTGATTTGAATTCCATTCCAAAACAGTTCCAGCTGGGACTGATAAGCCCTGAAGGGGAATGCGCTATACCCGCGGAAGAGGGATTCAGGGCACTTATCCCCCTGGGCCGGGAAATTATTAATAGTTTCCCGATTACAAAGACAGCCCATATACTCCACCTCTTTGGTTATGGTGCCGGTCACGACAGAGCCTACCCGGATTACAGCCCTTCAGAAATGCTTGGAGGATCAGAACTCTTTAAGAGTGTACTGTCCAGATTAAAGGATATGGGCTTCAGGATATCCCTTTACATGAATGCCAGGCTTCTTGACGCATCACGTCGGGATACCTACCCGCGACTCAAAGAGAGCATACTCAAAGACCCGGAAGGAAAGGAATTTACGGAAGAGTACTTTGGTAGAACCTTCCTTGTGATGGACCCGTCCTCCGCAGCCTGGCAGGATGAACTGTACTCACAGGCATTGATGCTGCATGAACTCGGAGCAGACCTCCTGCAGCTGGATCAGGTTGCAGGCCGTGCTGCTCCCGTTACTCCGGGGAGCCCCTGGGGAGAGGGATATGCTGATCTGATACACAGGATACAGAAACTGGGGATGAAAGTATGGATACAGGGAGTATCGGACTACTATCCGGCGGACTGTTTTGAAATGACCTGGAAGGATTTAGAGATCCTGGAAGGTGGAATCCTCAGGGGAGGAAATCCCTTCGGAGTGACTGACTTGAGCCTGCTGAAAGCTCTTAAAGATAGTGGCAATTTTAAGGGAACACTCCTGACTCCCATGGATAAAAGGGATACCATTGACCCTTCTTTATTCAGCTTCCGCCTGGATCTGATGGATAAGAGCGGATTACTCCCACTCTACGGTCCGGATTATATGAAAAGAATAGTAAAATTTGCATCTCTCTTCTGATTTTTGAATTGAAAATGAGACAGAGACTGCAGCATCTATCTCTTCATTTGAATTCTATTCTTTAAAACTGTCGTCGGTCCAGATTTTCCGTTTAACCCTCTGCTCCTTAACATGCTTGGTAAAGAGGCAGTTCAGATCATTTCTATAGTCATCCAGAATCTGACGCTCCGTATGGATAATGTTAAAGCGGTCAATGATCTCTTTGGAAGGGCCGATATCAGTGCCTATCCAGCGTCTCCCCTTGAGCTCCGCCACAACATAGGTGGCTCCCGATCCTCCGAAAGGATCAAAAACAAGATCTCCCGGTCTGGAAGCCATCTCAATAATCCTGTCCAATAATTTGATTGAAAGCTCATTTGAATTTTTTCTTCTCTTGTATTTGGCATGACGGACAGGGGGAATATCCGTCCAGATATCAGTAATATTCACACCCTTACTATTCATCTTGGACTTATACCCACCGTAATCCTTCAGGTCTCCATAACATTTGGGACAGATCTGCATTGGTATACGGTCGGGAACAAAACAGGAGGCCTTCTTACCCTTTGTATAGTAAAGAAGTGAGTAATGAGAGGGATAAAGCCGCCCCTTGATAGGCAGACTGGATTTGAGATCTACAGAGATCCAATGTTTAAAATAGAGTTTACTGTTAAGCCCTTTTGTAATCTCACTGTTCCAGCGGGGAAGATTCCATAAAAACAGAGCCCCTCCGTATTTAAGAGTACGGCACAGTTCATCCACCCAGCTGTTCATCCATCGGAGATATTCTTCCTCTTTAATCAAGTCGTTCATCCCTGATGGGTAAGTCTTATTCAGATTAAAGGGAGGATCTGCAAAAATAAGATCCAATGAGTTATCCTCAATACCTGCCAGGACATCCATGCAGTCATTTCTATAGAGTGTCCCCATTTCCGTTGTCATGGTGATATTGAGTTTTTTTACTTTTTTCGGCTTTTTTTCTATCTCCGGAATACTCTTCACATTCTTTTGAAGATAGGAGAGCAGCTCATCATCAACGACTCCCCACAGCAGTTTCAGCTGCTGTCTGTTGTACCCCAGGGTCTCTGAAAGTTGAGAAAGGTGATCTCCCGATGGGAGTTTCCGGTCCCGAAAATAGCTCTTGATTTCATCAAGGGGAATATTCAGTTCTTCCGAGAGTTTTTTAAGTTCTGCAGGGCTTTTATCAAAGAAATCGGGACTCTCAGTCATGGGATGATTTTAGAATGATCCCCTTCCTTTGTCGAGGACTATCGGCAGAAAGCTCAAAAGCAAAAATGATTACTTTTTTTTTATTCATAACTTAAAGCTATACAAGGGAAGCCGATATATCGGCATCCATTCAGAGAGCTTAAATTATAATTAAATTTTAAGCGAACCCACCCCCGATACAGATAAGGTCAGCTAATAAACTGGCCGGGCAAGGATGCCTGAAAAATGTACTAACTTCATGGAGGATTTATGATTATTAATCACAACATTACTGCGATGACTGCAAACAGAAACCTTGGTATTGCCGGAGCTAATTCAGCCAGCAATATGGGAAAACTCTCGTCAGGATTGCGAATCAACAAAGCCGGAGACGATGCTTCAGGACTGGCTGTTTCAGAGAAAATGCGATCACAGATCCGCGGTTTGAATCAGGCATCAAGGAATGCATCAGACGGTATTTCATTCATACAGACAACCGAAGGACACCTGCAGGAAACTACAGATATCATTCAGAGAGTCCGTGAACTTGCGGTACAGTCTTCCAACGGAATCTATTCCTCAGAAGACAGAATGCAGATTCAGGTGGAAGTATCTCAGCTTGTTGATGAACTGGACAGAGTTGCCTCTCACGCACAGTTCAACGGTATGAACATGCTCACAGGACGTTTTGCCGCTGATACAGGCGATAATGTAGTTACACAGAAGATGACCTTCCACATCGGTGCCAACATGGACCAGAGTGAGCAGGTTTTCATCGGAACAATGACTGCCGAGGCCCTAGGTCTCCGTCAGATCGGAACAGGTGAGATTATGTCTATCTCTACCCCCGAGCAGTCCAACAGAAACATTGGAGTTCTGGACGGTGCTCTGAAAACTGTGAACAAACAGAGAGCTGATCTTGGTGCATACCAGAATAGAATGGAAATGGCAATCAAGGGTATTGATGTAGCATCCGAAAACATGCAGGCATCTGAATCAAGAATTCGTGACCTGGACATGGCAAAAGAAACTGTTGACTTCACTAAAAACCAGATTCTGTCTCAGGCCAGTAACGCAATGCTGGCTCAGGCAAACCAGAGAACTCAGTCAGTTCTTCAGCTGCTGCAGTAATCTATTCTTTTTCTTATTCCGTCTCTGCGGGCTTGTAGCCTGTGCCGACGGAAGGGAAAATAAAGATACCCCGGGATTCCGGGGTATTTTTATTTATAATCGCTGTCAGAGCTGTCAGAATTTATCAGCTAATAACCACAGCCTCCCAGGGCCGCAGCATCAATCCTGATACATTCTTTCGCTGTGATGGGTAGTTGGAGATCAGAACCTGATCATCATTAAAATCATCTATTCTGTGGGCTGAAGGAGATGAGCTGAGATTCAGCACAACCTGGACGGTCCTGCCCTCATGAATTCTGTTATAGGCAAAGACAGCTGGTTCAGACTTTACCATCTCCATCTTTCCGTAGGCCAGATTCTTATTACTCTTCCGTAGAGCAATCATTTTTTTGTAATAATTGAAAATGGTACCCCTCTTATTCTCCTGGGCTGCCACATTGATATGTTCCCAGTTCCGGGCCATCATAATCCAGGGCTCCGCATCGGAAAATCCGCCGTTGGGAGAAGCATCCCACTGCATGGGAGTTCTGCTGTTATCTCTGCCCCACTTGATAATTTCCTTCAATACGGCGTCACTATCGTCACCCTTTTCTTCTGCCGCATGATAGCGGATAGTTGTATGAGGATCACGAAACTGATCAAGAGAGGTAAATCCGGCATTGACCATACCTATTTCATCTCCCTGATAGATGTAGGGGGTTCCCCACTGGGTCATGATCATGGTTGCCAGACAGGTAGCCGATTCTCTCCAGTAGTTCTCCTCGTCCCCGATAACAGAGACAGCACGGGCCAGATCATGATTACCCAGATATGTTGCATCCCATCCCTCGATTGAGAGCTGCTTATACCATTTCTCATAAAATTTTTTATAGTTCTGAGCCGGATTATCCTCAAACTCATCATCCTCAAGGAATCCCAGATGAAAGATCATATCAAACTCGTTGCGCTTTTTATCCACATAGAGCCTGGCCCCCTCAGGGGTGGAGCCTCCGGTTTCGCCCACAGTGACAGGATCATGTTTTTTCATGACCTTATCATGCATCTCCTGCAGATAGTGATGTCCCAGTTCATGATTTCTGAAATGACAGAAACGTTTACTCTCTCCGGGAGCATGTACATAATCGGGATTCCCCTCAGGCTTGCCGATCAGATGAATGGCATCAAAACGGATGCCGTCGATTCCCTTCTCAAGCCACCAGTCCACCATGCGGTGGATTTCGGCTCTCAGCTCTTCATTCCGCCAGTTCAGGTCAGGCTGTTTGACTCCGAATATATGGAGATAGTACTGCCCTGTGACCTCATCGTATTCCCAGGCTTCAGGGCAGAAATAGGAATCCCAGTTATTGGGTTTATCCGCCCAGATATACCAGTCCCGCTTGGGGTTATCTTTACTGCTTCTGGATTCAATAAACCAGGAGTGTTCATCGGAGCTGTGATTAAGCACCAGATCCATCATGATACCGATATTTCTCTTGTGGGCCTCTTCCAGAAGATTATCAAGATCTTCCATGGTTCCCATCTCGGTCATAATGTTCTGATAATCTGAAATATCGTAGCCCATATCATCATTGGGAGATGAGCAGAAAGGACTGAGCCAGAGCATATCAACACCCAGATCGGCCAGATAATCCAGCTTCTGTGTCACACCTGCCAGATCTCCGATTCCGTCGCCATTGCTATCTTTAAAACTGCGGGTGTAGATCTGGTAGACAACCAGCTCTTCCAGCGGCTTGTGATGGAACATAATGTCCTCCCCCATTGGTATTCAAATATTAGATTTTTTAATGCAGAGAATAAAGTATCGCAAAATCCCTGATAATTACAATTGGGCAGAACTCAGATATAAAAAATATATTCATATGAGCTTCATTACTTTAAAAGCGGATACAGTCAATATACTCCTGATAAATTTCATGCTACCCTGTGGAGATGACAGGATATGAACTGAGTAAATTTAAAGATATTATTGAAAGAACCATTTCTGACCTGGAAGAGAGTAACAGCTATCTTGAGGACGCAACTCAGCCCATCGAACCCAGTGTGGCCCTGGGGCGCCTTACCCGTATGGAAGCCATTGGTGAAAAGAGCGTCAACGAAGCCATGCTCGTCCAGGTAAAGCAGCGCCTGGACAGATTAAGCAACGCTCTGGACAGAATAGAAAAAGGTACTTACGGTATATGTGTCCGCTGTCAGAAAGAGATGCCCTTCGGCAGGCTTGAAGCGGTTCCAGAATCACTTGTCTGTGTTCCCTGTCTGGAAAGATCAACTCAAAAACGCTAATATATTCCCCCCTCCATAATAAATTTATTGACTTGCTGCCGCGGCAATGCTATAAATGAAACAGATAAAAATGGAAACGTTACCATAAACTACAAATAGAATTGGAGAAAACAATGGACCAAAAGATCAGGGGAGTCTTGTTTGACCTGGACGGTGTTCTGGTAGATACAGCTAAATATCATTATCAGGCATGGAGCAAGCTGGCCGAATCACTGGGATTCAGTTTCTCAGAAGAGGATAATGAACGCCTAAAGGGTGTATCCCGTGCGGCCTGTCTGGAGATTCTCCTCACCATTGGAAACGTTTCATTAACTGAAAAAGAGAAAGAAGAAGCCATGGCAGGAAAAAATGCCAATTATGTGGATATGATCAGCCATATGTCACCCCGGGGAATCCTGCCCGGTGTCCTTGAATTACTGAAAGAGCTGCAGGAAGCCGGTATAAAAACGGCTCTGGGTTCGGCCAGCAGGAATGCCCCCATTATTCTGGAAAAAACGGGACTGAAAGACTACCTGGATGCAGTTGTAGACGGAAACAGAACCACACAGGCCAAACCGAACCCCGAAGTCTTCCTTCTGGGAGCCTCCGACTTGAATCTTAAACCCGAAGAATGTGTCGTGTTTGAAGATGCGGCTGCAGGAATCGAGGCTGGAATTGCCGGAGGAATGCTTACTGTCGGTATAGGACACAAAGATCAGCTGGGTGCTGCAGATGCCCTGTTCCCCGACCTTAACGGAATAAGCTGGCAAATGATTAAGGACAGCCTTGAAGCGCATTCTGGAAAAAACAAGGAAGCCTGATGAAAAATTATATCAAACATGATCCCTGGAAAATCATTGAAGAGGGATTTATTCCCGAATATAACAGAATATCTGAAAGCCTCTGCAGCCTTGGAAACGGGCACATGGGGCAGAGAGCCAATTTTGAAGAGGGCTACAGCGGTGACACCCTGCCCGGCAGCTATATGGCTGGAGTGTACTACCCTGATAAAACAATAGTGGGCTGGTGGAAAAACGGATATCCCGAATACTTCGCCAAGGTTCTGAATGCTCCTGACTGGATAGGTCTGAAGCTTGCATTGAACGGAAAAGAGATTGACCTGGCCGCAGGGACTGTTGAGGATTTTCACAGAGAAATAGATATGAAGACAGGTATACTCTACAGAAAAGCCCGGCTCCGTATGGATCTATCTACGGTTGTAGAAATTGAAAGCAGTCGATTTGTATCTATGGCAAGACCCGAAGTGGGAAGCTACCGTTATATTCTGCGCCTGACAGAAGGTGAGGGAGAACTGAAAATCTCCAGCTTTATTGAGGGTAATGTCCATAACGAGGATGCCAACTATGATGAATACTTCTGGGAACACAGAGGAGAAATCCTTGATTCAGATTCTGCCGCGGTAGTGCTGGAAACCAAAAAAACAACATTTACACTGGCCAGCCGGATTACAACAGTTGTAAATCATCTGGATATTTCAGACAGCATGAGCCCTGTGAAAACACTTGGCTCCCTTAAAGCTCCCGGTCGTGTATCACAGGAGTTCACAGCAGAACTGAAAACAGGTGAAGCTGTTCAGATTGAGAAATATAACTCCAGCCTCACAGACAGAGATTACAAAACGGAAGACCTGCTGCCCAGGGGAGCCGAAGTTCTGGCTCAGGCCGTGCAGAAAGGTTTCGACACTCTCAAGGCAGAACAGATAGAAGCCTGGAGTCATATATGGAATAAGAGTGATATTACGATTGAGGGAGATGTGGCTGCCCAGCAGGGTATACGCTTTAATATCTTCCAGCTCAAACAAACCTATACAGGAAAAGATGAACGTCTCAACATAGGTCCCAAGGGATTTACGGGCGAGAAGTACGGTGGGGCCTCCTACTGGGATACCGAAGCCTACTGCCTCCCCTTCTTTTTAAATACCGATGACTCATCAATTGCAAGACAGCTTCTGGTGTACAGGCATAAGCATCTGGAAAGAGCCATTGAAAATGCGGGTAAACTTGGATTCACTGACGGCGCTGCTCTCTACCCCATGGTAACCATGAACGGAGAGGAGTGTCATAACGAATGGGAAATAACTTTTGAAGAGATCCATAGAAACGGTGCCATTGCCTACGGGATATACGACTATATCAACTGCACCGGGGACAGGGATTATCTTCTCCCCGGGGGCATGGAAGTACTGACGGGAATTGCCCGTTTCTGGGCACAGAGAGTTAACTGGTCGGAAGCAAAAAATAAATACGTAATACTGGGAGTCACAGGCCCCAACGAATATGAAAATAATGTACACAACAACTGGTACACCAACTATATTGCCGCCTGGTGTCTGCGTTATACAGCAGAATGTGCAGCAGGGCTGGAAAATGAAAAGCCTGCCGAATTTAAAGCCCTCGCCGCTTCACTGAAACTGGGTTCTGAGGAATTGACAAACTTTGTATCAATAGCCGATCAGATGTATCTGCCCGAAGACAGTGAAAAAGGTATATATCTTCAACAGGACGGATATCTGGATAAGGAGATCAAGCCTGCGGCTTCACTGGACGACAGTGTCCGTCCTTTAAACCAGAACTGGTCCTGGGATAGGATTCTCCGCTCCTGTTATATCAAACAGGCAGATGTTCTACAGGGATTTTTCTTCTTCGAAGATGATTTTGATACAGAGACCCTGAAACGAAATTTTGATTTCTACGAACCCCTCACGGTTCATGAGTCATCACTGAGTCCCTGTGTTCACACCATTTTGGCAGATTCACTGGGATATGATGAGAAAGCCTATGAGATGTATGTGAGAACAGCCCGGCTGGATCTGGACGACTATAACAACGATACCGAAGACGGCTGTCATATTACGAGTATGGCCGGAACATGGATGTCAGTAGTAATGGGTTTTGGAGGTCTGCGTCACAGAAAGGGTGAGCTCTTCCTGAATCCCTCCAGACCGAAAGAGTGGAAGGCATACAGCTTTAAGCTGATGAACCGGGGTGTTCAGATGCAGGTATCCGTATCTGATGGAAAGATTGAACTGGAGAATCAGGGGAACCAAAGTATTTCACTCAAGCTTGGAACTGCCGAAAATTTTGAATCCATTGAATTGAAAGCAGGAGAAAACCTGATTAAATAAAGTCAGCTTCATACTCTGCCCCTGTTAACAGAAGGGGCAGAGTATGATTGAAAATTACCAGCGGTAGCCGCTGATGGGAGGATAGGCCTTCTTAACTGCAAGGTAGAGAGGGAATCCTACTGCAATACCGGCTACATTCTGGAGTATATTTCCGGGAATTTCGGTGGCTGCTGCACCAAAGCCGTACATCAGGCCGCCGGTAACAAAATAGGTCCCCGCCATAACCAGGGTACCCGCAACAAATGAAAGAACCAGTGCGAGGATCATTCTTCCTCTGTTCTCAACTCCCGAGGCTCTGAAAATCAGACCGATAAGCAATCCCTGAACACCATGAGCAAAAAAAGTAATAGGTGCCCACTGCGCATAACCGCCCATAATATCAGCCAGCGCTGTTCCCAGACCGCCGGCGGCAAGTGCTGTGAACGGACCGAAAGTCAGAGCTGTAAAAAAGATGGCCACATCCGCCAGGTTGATATAACCCTTGGTCGGAGTAATAGGAACCCGGATGATCATAGTACATACTGTCGTCAGAGCCGTGAGGACCGCTACTGCAGCAATACGGAAAGCAAGGTTCTGCTTTGACTGAGCTGTCTGATTTTTCATTAATAAATTCTCCTGATATTCTAGATTAGCGAAATAGTACCAGAGGACTAATCATAAGTACAAGGAGTAATACTGAACAAATAATCTGCAGGATTATTTGTTCCGGAGTTTCCAGTATCCGACTCTGCGTACGGACATTGCTTCTCCCAATTCCCTTGAGTTCAAGAGCCATGGTCAAAAGAGGTATGGTCTTCACACTCTGAATAACAAGTGAGACCAGCACTGGAAACAGGTTCCTTATACGTCCTATCCCCCGGCGCCGGGGTACAACATCATTGATACTGCAGCGAAGAGCGTGAGCGGCCCTGATCTGTCCGTAGAGACCTGCAAGGTGCGGAATATAACGAAGGGCTATGGAGATGACAAGGGTCAGAGTATAAGGGAGACGGAACCAGCTGAGACCCAGAAGTATATCATCCATGGCAGAGCTTCGGAAAAAGACAAAAAAGAGGAGACTGATACCGCTGAACCGGGCAATATAACGGAGTGTTTCATCCAGTCCCACAGTTGTCAGAAAAGTGAAGGATCCAAACTGTATAAGCTCAGTGCCTTCCTTATGGAACAGGGGTGTCAGTAGAGAAATCATGATTAATAGGGGAAATATCATCTTCAGGGGTACAAAAAGATCTCTGATTCCCAAAATTGTAATAATCAAAAGAACAAAAAAAGCTGTGAAGGCCCCGTAAATACCAAGAGGCAGGGGCAGAAAAAAGTAGATCAGAAACAGAGGAAGGAGAAAGAGCTTGATCCGGCAGTCAAAACGATGAACCAGGGTATTGTCTTTTTTATACAGGGTATCAATCATTCTGCTGATCCCTCGGGCAGTATTCGGCCTCTCTCCATTCTAACAGTCCTATGGGTCTCCAGCTGCTGCAGCTTATGATCATGACTGATAACTATCAGAGCGGCTCCTTTCTTTTTCAGCTCCCGCAGAATACATATATAGTCAGAAAAACTCAGACCCGAGTCGGCTTCATCCAGAATATAGAGATTTTTCTCCAGAAGGTAATAGATTGCACCCTGCAGACGTTTTCTGGCTCCGAAACTGAGTAGTGCCGGAGCAGCTTCTCCCGATGGAAGATTAAACAAAGCAATAGCCTCATCAACAAGGGCCTTCTTTTCAATTCTCTTGAAAGCGCTGTATTTTAATCCGAGGGCCAGTTCCTCCTCCACACTGGGGAGAAAAAGCTGGTAGTCTGGATTCTGAAACAGATAGGCACAGCTGCGGTTCAGTGAATCCTTCCCGGCAGTCTTTCCGTTAAGAATAACTTTCCCCGCATCCGGTTCAATAAGACCGCATAAAATATGGGCCATTGTACTCTTACCGCAACCGTTGGGACCCGATAGAAACAGGGCTTCCCCCCTGTACAAAGTAAATTCATCTACTTCAAGATGAAAATCCATATTGCCGGGATATTCAAAACGTATATTCTTCAGCTCTATGAGAGGATCTTTTTCCGGTGCAGCTAAATCAGGGATAGCCTCAGACTGCCCTGACATCAGTCCCTCCTCAACCAGAAGAGTCATAAAACTTTCTGGCCGGGAATCTTCAGTTATAATCTTCCCGTCCTTTAAAAGTACCAGTGATGCCCGGGAACCGGAAAAAAGTTCCCGATATTTTGATGCAAATAAAATAATGCCTTTATTCTCTGCCTCAGCCTTCTCAAGAAGATATTCCAGAAGATAGACCTGCCCTTCCCGATCCAGTTCGTCCACTGTCTCATCAAGAATCCATAAATCGGGATTCTGCATTTCAAGTGCTGAGAGGAGAAGCCGTTTTTTCTCTCCCCCCGACAGGGAAAGGGGATCTCTTTCTTCCTTTCCATTTATTGAAAAATGTTCAAATGAGATCTCCAGCTGCTTCCTGATCTCAGCAGGATCCCGCCCCAGTGATTCCAGGGTCATGGATGCCTCATCATCACAGCGGGTACTGAGAATCTGTTCTTCAGGATCCTGAAAGACGATACCGATCGATTCTATCCAGTCACAGGCTGAACGGCTTCTAAGATTTTCACCATCCAGGGTGATAGTTCCAGAGACTTCCGCCTGTGTGAGTCCCGGATAAACTCCGGTCAGACAGCGGCTGAGTGTCGTTTTCCCTGATTCGGGAGCGCCCAGAACGATACAGAATTCCCCTCTTCTCAATTTGAAGTTTAAAGAGCTGAAGAGGGCTTTATTATCTAATCCGGGATAGGATGGAAAGCGAAAATTATAGTCATTTATTTCCAGAAGAGTCTCAGATGCTGCCATGGGCTCATTATAATCGGCCCGGCAGTTTCTGTATAGAACTCCGGTAAAGCTTATTCACTACCCTTCTCTTTAATTATCAGTTCACGGGGAAAGTTCACGGGGAAAGTTCAAGGCAAAAACTGTACCTTCCCCGACTGTGCTGTTCACAGCAATCTGACCTCTCAGTTTTTCGGTAACGATATTATACACAATATTGAGACCAAGACCCGTTCCGCCTCCTTCCCTGTTTGTCGTAAAGAAAGGATCAAAAACCTTTTTCACTATATCTGGGGGAATACCGCAGCCGTTATCCTGAAAAAGGAGGTAGATCGAATCTTCTTCATGTTCAATTTCAATGATAATTTCAGCCTGTTTTTCCTCTGAACTGTTTTTAAAAGCATGATGCAGGCTGTTCATAATCAGGTTTGTCAAAACCTGAGCAATATCACCGGGATAAGATCTCATGGGGAGAAGGTCAGGAGCTTTTAGAAAAACTTCAACCCTGTTTTTCTTAGTCTCATTGTATAGACTGTTTACAAGAGAACGGATAGAAGAAATAAGATCAAATGAATTGATATCCTGCTGGTTCTTCTCAACAGCCACCTGTTTAAAGTTATTGATCAAGCCTACGGATCTGTCCAGATTGTAGGAGAGCCTGTCTGAAGCATCAGCCAGATCATCCAGAGATTCACTTAGATCCTCTTCTGTCAAATCCTTAGACTCATATTTCTGATTAAGGAATTTGATCCTGTGCCGGATGATGGAATTACTCAGTACCGCGACACCCAGGGGGGTATTGATTTCATGAGCGACACCGGCAACAAGCAGTCCCAGGGAAGACATTTTTTCCTGATGAATAATCTGATCCTGTGTTTTCTTCAGATGTTCAATAGCATTATTCAGCTCTTCGGTTCTCTCTTCCACCTGTTCTTCAAGATTGGCATTCAGAACAGCAAAGTCATTTTCGGCGTCCTGCCTATGTACTATTTCATCGTTCAACTTCAGAATATAAAGAACAACCAGTGCTATGACCACCAGGAGAACAAGCCCTATAAGCAGTATAAATTCCGGTGTTTCAATAAAAGCAGGCTGAATTTCAATATGCAGTGACAGTATTTCCGAAACAAGTGAATCATTTTTCACTGCCTTTAGATTGAACTCATACTCTCCATGGGGAAGGTTTACAAAATTCACTCTATGCTCAAGGCTCACATCAATCCATTCATCACTGAACCCCTTCAGACGATAAAACATCCGGGTTCGTGAACCTTTGCTGAGATCAATACTCTGAAAGCCGATATTCAGCAGGTGATCATCCGGCGTAAGGACAATGGAGTGCTGCAGTTCAAGAGGATCTGCAGGGAGATCCGATGCATATTCTGTTGTATCCATTGACAGGGAGTGAACATACACCTGAACCTGATCTATAAAGACACAGGGATGGTTCTCATCCTGTATAAGGGTTTCAGGGTCAATAATATTCAGTCCCTCTATACAACCCAGAACAACCTTTCCCGAATCAAGAAGGCTCATTGAATAGAGATTGAACTCCTGGCTGAGCAGTCCTTCCTGAATTGAAAAATGACGGATCTTACTGTTTTCTCTGTCCCAGCGGAGAACTCCGGCATTAGTTGTCACCCAGAACTGTCCCTGCATATCCTGGAGGACTCCATAAACGTTTTTATCTGAGAGAGCTTCCTCAAGCTCATCTATATTCACCGACCTTCCCTCAGGAGTGATCATTTCCAGTCCCGAAGGAGATGCTGCAAAAATTTCACCTGTATCTATCTGAGAAAGAAACCATATTCTGTCAAACCTGTTATCCACATCAGTAAGACGGTCATCTTCTATTAAAAAGATCCCCCTATCCGTTCCTATCCAGAGACTGCCATTCCGGTCTTCCAGGGTGGTCCAGCAGGTCTTCATAAGATCGTCAGAAACAAACTGCCTGCTGACAGCAGTCAGCTTATTCAATTCGGGAGAATACTCAACCAGACCATTTTCACCACTGATCATCAGGTTCCCCGATTCCCGTTCCATTATATGATTTATTTTGCCCGTATTGATAAGTTCTGCATTTTCATATTCTTCAGAAAAAGGGAATTCGAAGAGATCCTCAGATTCATTGTACCTAAATAATCCCATATCATAGGACCCGGCCCAAATCTGATCATGGCTGTCGACCATAAGAAATTTGAAATTATCACTGGGAACCCTTCCCTGACCCACGGTATAACTGCTTACAAGATCCTTATCCCTATCCCAGCGGATAATCCCTCCGTCAAAACTGGCAAGCCAGCGGATTCCCCTGCTGTCCTCAGCAAAGGCCATAAAGTCACTGCTGAATGTTAAATCCTTATTTACAGAGGAACTCTCTGATGGTTTCCAGGTATTCACCCGGGGAAGATATGGATCAATCATCCATAATCCGGTGGACCTGGAACCTATTGCTATCAGTCCTGTATGCAGGAGGGTCATGGTATTGATATAAAGTGAAGAAGGAGGCTTTTTTTCCTGAAATTCTATACCCGTACCATCCCGGGTCAAGCGCCAGTAACTGCTGCCGCCGGCGGCAATCACAGAACCTGAAAAATCAAGGGCCATAGTATTGCTTACTATATCCGGATATAGATCGGATCTGCCTTGTTCCGGATAATGGATACTGAAGCCTCCACTCCCTCTGGCTGCATAAATCACTGAGTCCTGAAGAACAGCATCCTTAACAGCCAGGGATGTATCTCCCAACCACTGGGGAAGCTTCTCTTTCGGGACATGTTTTACTCCATTTTCGAGTACTTCCCAACCGGAATCGGTACCAAGATAAAGATCATCTGCATACCACAATACACAGTTTACATTTCCATTCTGAAAAATGGAAATTCTATGAACAATACTGTCACCGTAATTCCAGGAATAGATAGTACCTTCCCTGGTACTAAGGAGAAGAGTTTTATTTATTTCATCAGTAAACATATTGGTAATTGGCGAATCCAGAGCATCTGTATCAAGTCCGGAATCAATGAATCTGTCTGTCAGTTCATGACGAAGATAAAGACGGCCGTCTGAAGGAACAAACCAGAGTCGCCCTTCAGAGTCTTTCTTTATAACTCAACTTTCGCAGTTAATTTTGCCATATAAATCCTCTCAAAGAATCCGGTAAAGATTCCATCAATTTATCCAATATCCTATTGATATAATCTTCTGCCAGAAACAGTTGATTTTCCATAATTATT